>JAHDGZ010000009.1:12933-16708 GCA_020631605.1 bacterium | reverse complement strand
TTCTATCATGAAACCACTTAGTTGACCAGCGAGTCTAATATTCACTGCCTCTCTACCAATAGCCAATCACTTCTGATCATCATCGATATCAACAAATGCCTTACCTTCTTCTATCGTCACTTGATTGATTCTAGCAGGTTTGAGTGCGTCAGCAACAAGAATTTCTTCATCTTGCTTATCTTCAATATAATCAATTTTTTCTCCGTCCAAAAGTGAAAGTACAGTATTAATTCTATCTCCTCTATGTCCTACCATCACTCCTACTGGATCAATTCTATCATCGTTACTCTTTACCAATATCTTGGTTCTCTTTCCAGCTTTTCTAGCAATTTTCACAATTTCAATTGAATCATTTTCGAGTTCAGGCACTAGTTTTCTCAATATCGCTTCAATATAGTCAGCTGATGATTGTGTAATATCAAGAACCACTCATCATTGTCCTTTAGAAATTTGTTTAAGAAGAACAAAAATATCTTCACCAGGGTGATACATTCTATTTGGGATTTGACCATCTGGAATAAGCACTACAGCAATACCTTCAATATCCAACACGACATTATCACCTGTGACCCTTGTGACCTTAGCCCTTAGTAGCTCTCCTTGTTTGTTTTGGAATCTATCAAAGAATCTTTCTCTTTCCATTAGTTTAAGATGTTGCTTCATGGTTTGAGCTGCTGCTTGTGCAGCAATTCTAGAAAGCTGCATATCTTCTGGAGTAATATTAATCAGTATAGTTTCTTCCAGTTTCACATCCTCTCTAATTTCACTAGCTTGTTCTAATGTAAGTTCCTTGTGCTCATCTTCAACCTCCTCTACTACTTCATACTCTCTATACACTTCAATATTACCATCTTCAGCAATATTTACTTGGACCAGTGCTCTTCTAAAGTCTGGATAGTCCTTCTTAAAACCTGATCTAATACCAAGCTTCATCACTTCGATAACTTGATATGGTTCAAATTTGTAATCCTCTACTAATTGGAGAATTGCAGCTTGGATTGATTTACCATCTAATTTCATGAAAATATGTGTTATAGATAAAATATCTGTATAATAACAAAGACCCCTGCGTTTGCGGGGCCTCAATACAAGTATAGTACAGATAGCCACTAAGTTTGCAAGACATTCTGACAGCTTGCACAGTGGGTAAAATCAATCCTTAGCAATAAATTAATTTACCATGAACTATCAAGAATACATAACATGATTACTTGACGATCCAAAAGAACGTGATGATTTTTTTGAACATTTAGGCAAGCCTCTCAAAAAGAGTATCTCACTCATCAACCATCGTTTAACAGAAAAAGAATTTATTGCATTAGCAAAGGAATATCAGCGAGTATTAAGCAAATCTACAGTCAATCCCGATGCTTCTTCATGGTATATCGATAGAGAAAATCAAGACGTCCCTTTATGAAACCATTGGTTACATCAGTGTGGATTTTTTTATATGCAAGAATTAGCTGCTGGTCTTCCTGCCAGCATTATTAGACCAAAAAAAGGCGCACTAGTATTAGATATGTGTGCAGCTCCCTGAGGAAAGACATCGCAATTGGCAACTTATCTCCTAGAAGAATCAGATCCAGGATTAGTTATCGCCAATGACATTCAATACAAAAGACTTATTTCTCTCCAAACCAATATAAACAGAGTGTGATGTTACAATACTGCTGTCACCAAGATCAATGGATACTCTTTTGGTAAAGCAGTTCCAGAGTTGTTTGACCATGTGCTATTAGATGCACCATGCTCATGAGAAGGAACATCCTTTAGATGAAATGCTGCCACAAAATTCTGGAAAGAAAACGATGTAAAAAAAATAGCCAACATTCAGTATCAACTACTCGTCAGTGCACTCAAATCATGCAAAGTATGAGGGACTATTGTTTATAGCACATGCACCATAAATCATCTAGAAAATGAAGGGAATATTCAAAGAATTCTCTCCGAATACCCTGGGATCTTAGAAGTACAGAACATAGACGTAAGTTGAGTTGAAACAGGCATTCACAAATATCAAGATAAAACAATCATTGATAAAGAAATCGCACAGAAGTGTATTAGATGTTGGCCACATCATCAACATACGGGGTGATTTTTTGTCACTCACCTCATCAAGAAAAAACCGCTCAGGTGATACCACGAAAAGATCCACGCTAACTACAATAGTCAATTTCATTACTGACCTTGAGTACAAAAAGAAGTGAAAAAATACCTCAAAGAGTCATTTGGGATAGAGACTAACAGCAATCACTTCTTCGTGAGTACAAAAGATACGATTTATGTTACCACTCCCAAAATAGTAGATATTCTAGCATTTCTAAGATGTGAAAAAGTAGGTATCCCTATTCTCAAAAAAACACGTGATTCGTTCAGACCACTCCACTGATTAGCTACTACCCTGGGTAATCTAGCAGAACAAAACATCATTGAACTAAATACTAAACAAGTACAGCAATATACACAAGGAGAGCTATTGGAAGTAAAAGACATTACTGAGCAAAACAGCACATGAACCTATCCTTACAGAATTCTTTTTCATCAGTGATTGGCAGTTTCTATCAGTAAGATAATTGACAAAAAACTAAAAAACAAGTTCATCAGAGTCGGCTAAACACCTAGCATAATTGCTGTATAAATTTGCATTTTGAGGATCCCAAAGATAAAATAACTACAACTCTTTATCTAAAAGATAATCATGAAAAAAATTGCAACATTATTATGTAGCCTTTGCTTTCTTCCATTACTATTGCTCGCTCCTCTTGAAACTTTTGCTGATGACGACTCATTGAGTATTATTCCTGTTGCAGATTCTGACAAAGTAAATGAAGCGATTCAAAAAGTAGGAAGTGACGCATGAAATGTTGTTGATAACTATAACTATCAAGCTAGCCAACTTACTTGTGAACAACAAATTGCTAGTGGTATTTGGGACTGGTGAACTATTTTGTGTTACGCAGTTGATCTGGTATCTTTTCTCTCTCAAGTAGGAATAGCTATTGGTGCACTTATGATAGTATACGCATGATACATCTACGCTACTGCCGTTTTCAGATGAGGAAATGCATCAGCAGGTAAGACAGCAGTAACAAGAGCAATACTTGGAGTCATTGTCATCGTATTTTCTTATGCAATAGTAAGAATCATCACAAGAGCATTTCTCACCTAAAACAAAGGATTTTGTTAGATATTTTTTGACAAAAATGAACAGAGACATTATACTTTGTATAATGTTTTTTGTTTATGTAAAGTGTATGAAAGTACGAATCAAAAAAACACTAACAGCGTTTATGATAATCCCACTTTTGCTGGGATCGTTTACCTATCTATCAAACGCAGAGTTTCTTGATATATGATGATCGTGACTGACAAATTGATGAGATACAAACTGAGAAGATACAAGATGAGGAGATGAATCTAACTGATGAGTCCCTTGATGTGTAGATCCAAGTGCTTGTAATTTTGACCGTAATGCAAATCTTGACGATTGATCATGTTCTTATAGTTGTTTCTGATGCACAAATCCGAATGCATGTAACTATAACCCCAGCGCGTATATCAACGATGGATCATGTGAATCTACTTCTTGTGCTGATTGTCTCGGTACTCCCAATGGGAACGCCAATCCTGGATCCTCATGCAATGACAATAACCCAAACACAACCAACGATAAACGAAATAGTTCTTGTCAGTGTGTAGGAAATACTAGTTCGGTCGTTAATGGCTGTACTGATCCCAATGCTTGTAACTACAATCCTCGTGCCAACAACAACGA
>JAHDGZ010000009.1:0-12833 GCA_020631605.1 bacterium | reverse complement strand
ATGGCTGTACTGATCCCAATGCTTGTAACTACAATCCTCGTGCCAACAACAACGACGGATCATGTGAATCTACTTCTTGTGCTGATTGTCTTGGTACTCCTTATGGTAATGCACTACCATGATCAACATGTGACGATGGTAATCCTTCAACAAATATAGATGTTTGGAGTAGTGCCTGTCAGTGTGTTGGTAGATGATGTACTAATCCCAATGCATGTAATTACAACCCACATGCCATTATCAATGATGGTTCATGTATAGATGCAAGCGGTTGTAACAATCGATGTCCCTCTGATCCAGGCACTCCTCTATCACAAGATAACTGCTGAGTGTGTTGATGAGACAATTCTAGTTGTGCAGATTGTTTATGAGTAGCATATGGGAATGCCAAAGTTGATGAGTGCGGTATATGCTGATGAGATTGATCTACATGTAAACAACCCGTAATCGTGATTGGATGCATGGATCAATCGGCATGCAACTTTGATGCAAACGCAAACAGTGATTCTGGATGTAATTATATATCTTGTATCGGTTGTACAAACCCAACAGCATGTAATTTTGATGCAAGTGCGACAGTTGATGATAGATCATGCCTATTTATCGACCAATGCTGAATATGTGGTGGTGATAACACCTCATGTAAAACCAAAGAATTCCAATGATGTACTGATGATACTGCATGCAACTACAATCCTAAAGCTACTGTAGACAATAGCACATGTGACTACCTATCTTGTATCCCAGAGCCTGAAGAGGAAGAAGTAGCTGTATTTGAAATAGTAATACCTGTCAAAGAAATAAAAGAAGAAGTAATAATCGCTGAACCAGAAATTAGAATGATACCTCAAGTTATTGAGACAGTTGAAGAACCACAAATTGAAATAGTAGAAGAAAAGAAGACACCAGTATCTATTGTGAAGATCAAAAAGCCAATAGAAATAGCTGTACCACAAGGAAAAAAACCAGAGTATAAAGGAGACTTATGACTCAACTCATTGAAACACCTTTTTGAATGTCAAAACGCGTGAGATGACTTAGAGGATTGTCTAGCAAACGTGCCTGAAAGTGATTGTCCAATATGGGATGGTGAAATTTATACTGAGGAAGAAGCTGTGAATCATAAACAGACAGGAACCAATCCATTCTGTGTATGACTTGAAAACCAATTCAACACAGACTATCCTCAAGCAAAAGAATCACTCTACATCAACCTAGAACATGATCCTCAAAAACTTGAAGAAGTCATAAATTTTCTTGGACAGTTTATTACCATCAAAGATTTCTCACAAAGCCTCTATCCATACAGCACACTAACAAGAATAGATATAGAACCTGGAGAAATGAGTATCGCTAGTCTCCAATGAGCATTACATTATATTTCGGAGATATCAGAGCCTGATCTTACTGCACCAGTACCATTGTTTACGAGACGTTGAAAACAAGATCAAGAATTAGTGTTTGAAACAAGTTCAACATCTGTTGATTGAGTCACATTCAAAACAAGCAGTAGAAGTGCTATTTTCAATGACCCATTAGAGATATCTCAAGACTATTTAGACAATATAGAGTTTACCAAAGCAGAACAATTATGTCCATCTGACAGCAGCAAAAATCCTATTCGTATAGCAGTGATAGATAGTGCTTTTGATACATCTCACGAAGATCTACAAGAAAACATTGTATTCAAAAAAGATGTTTCCCATGGAGATCAAGATACCAGTCCTCCTAGCACAGAAAAAGATTGGGGACACGGAACATTTTCAGCAGGAATCATATGAGCTTGAACCAACAATCAACGTGGTATCGCTAGTGTCTCCAAAAACATAGCTGAGCTCTATCTATACAAAGCAAGCAAGGACACATGAGCACCAACAGACATCAGTCATGGACTAGAAGCACTAGTAGAAGCCGCTAAACAAAAACCTGACATCATCAACATTTCATGGTGAACATTTAGTCATGGAAATGATATTCCTCAGTTGAAAAAGATTATTCAAGATATCACTGATCAGTGAACAATCATTGTTGCTTCTGCCGGAAACTACAACTCATCAGATCCATTTTATCCTGCAGCCTATGATGAAGTGATTGGTGTTGCTGCAGTAGACGAAAATAACACAAAAGCTAGTTTCAGTAATTATGGAGATTGGGTAGATATAGCAGCACCAGGTACAAACATCATGACAACAACACTGGGCAATGAGTATTGATTGATACATGGAACATCGGAAGCAGCTCCTATCGTGACAGCAAGTATTGCATATATTCTTTCTAAGTGAGGAGATATCAACGACATTCTCTCAACATCACTACCAAACACTGACTCTCGTATAGGGAGAGGAACATTAAACTTAGCCAATGCATGTAAAAATTTGAGAATCGAACATGCAGCACCACAAGAAAGACCTCCAGTGCAAATGCCATCCTCAATAGATAGTAAAATCACTAAAATTAGTAACCATTTTCAATTGCCTGAATCAAGACATGAACGATTCAAACAAATCATTTTGAAACAAAAGAATCCTGAACTTCTTATAGAAAGTATCATGATTAGATTTGAAATACAGTCAGTTGATGAAATAGAAAAAGTCAAAAACACATTTGATCGACATCATCTTATTGAGCTAATACTGGCTGTATTACTGAGCTTCTTCTTATTCATGCTTGCAATCGAATCGATATTTACTGTACTAGAAAACAACTAGTTACTAATATCTTTTGAAGATATTGATGTAGTTTTTTAGTATTTCATCAAGCACTATGGTCAAGATCGATACAGCAGACGTTAAAAGAGGAACTATTTTAGATATGGATGGTGGACTCTATAGAGTCACAGATACATCACATACTCATATGTGAAGACAATGAGCTACATATAGTTTCAAAGTAAAAGAAATAACAACAGGGAAGACAAAACTTTCTACATACAACGCTGGAACTACATTAGAACAAGCTGATGTACAGACACTCAATGCACTATTTTTGTATGCTGCAGGAGATAGTTACACATTTATGCTCAATGATACAGCCGAGATGGTTGAATTAGACAAGGAATTTATAGAAGATATCACAGGATATCTTAAAGAAAATCTTGATGTCTTTGTTATGATGCATGAATGAAATGTATTATGAGTAATTCTTCCTTCTACGATCTCATATGTCATCACTGAAACTGTACCTGGCCTAAAGGGGAATAGAGCTCAATCAGGAAAAAAGCCAGCCACCATAGAAACAGGAATGGAAATACAAGTACCTATTCACAAAAGTGAATGAGACACTATTACCGTTAATACTCAAACTGGTGACGTTTCATAAACAAGTTTGATAATTATTTTTCACAACAGAACCATCATTTATCTAAACAGAAACCTTAGCTTAGATGGATACTATTATCAAAAACATCTCTATAGAGAAAATCATCTATAAAGGTTTAGGTTTGGCCAGATCATCTAACGGAAAGAAAATTCTCATCAAAGGCAACGTCCTACCCAAAAGTGTCGTTGATTTGCGCATCACCAAAAGCAAAAAAGATTTTTTGACTGCAGAAGTAATCAAAATTCATGACTACGATAAGACATGGGTAAGCTCATCCACTCCTCCATGTGGACACTATCTTAATCCTCTCTCAGAAAAGGAGATAGGGCCAGCATATGGTTGTGGTGGCTGCAAACGACAAGTTATTCCCTATGACAAGCAACTGCTTCTCAAACAGCAGATACTTGATGACAGCTTTAGAAAAATAGCTCACAAAATTAGTGACACTGACATATTTCCTATCATGCAATCTCCACAAGAATTGCATTATAGAAATAAAATCGAATATAGTTTTGGATCATTTGATTCATCGCAAAGTCAATGTGGGTTTCATGCACCATGACGTTATGACCAAATCATAGACATTTCTCATTGTAGCCTAATTCTTGATGATACTAATGAGGTTATCTCTCTCATCAAAAAGATATTACTCGAAGAGTATTCACTCTCTTGCTACAATACCAACACGCATCAATGACTATTGAGGCACTTAATTGTAAGACGTGGAGAAAACACTAATCAAATAATGGTTAACATTGTATATAGTGATAAATATCTATCCTCGCAAGACGATATTCAGCGGCAAAAAGCGCTAGAGAGTTTGTCAAACAAACCAGAACTGAGAGCAAAAGTAGCTACATGTCTGATAACACAAAACAACTCACTATCAGAAAATATATCTAACAGCAATAATGTGACCATGCTCTGGGGTGAGTGATATATTTTCGAAAAAATGACCTTTTGACAAAGTGAAGGAAACAAATGAATACAAGCAACTTTCCGTATCTCGCCATTTTCCTTTTTCCAGACCAATACAAGTTGAGCAGAGGTACTATTTTCTGAAGCAGCAAAGCACGTTACACAACAACAAGATACGATTCTTGATCTATACTGTTGAACCTGAAGTATCGGAATTTCTTTGCTCAAACAAGGGAAAGGAAACTTTCTCATTTGAATAGAAATCATACAACAAGCAATCGATGATGCATGGGAAAACGCTCAGATAAATTGACTGCAGGACAAAGTGCACTTTGTCTCGGGCAAAGCTGAAAAACTCTTCAGACATGACGAAGTAGTGAGACTTCACTTAGCTAAGATAACAACCATCATAGTTGATCCACCCAGAGATTGATTACATCCAAAAGTAATTCGTTTCCTCAATCAAATCAAAAAGGAGTATAACTTCACATTACTGTATATATCATGTAATCCAACCACCTTGGCTAGAGATATAGACCTACTGTTGGATGGATGATACAGCTGTCAAACCATCCAGCCCGTAGATATGTTTCCCCAGACATACCATATAGAGACAATTGCAGTGTTAAAATAAAAATATATTTGCAAAATATCTATCCACCACTATACTCTTTCTCGATACATTAGATTACTCAAAACCCTTTTATTGTTTATGTATATCATCTCATGAAGAAAGTTCGCTGATTCACACTAGTAGAAATGCTTATTGTGATTGTTATTATTGGTATTCTGATTGCAGTTTTCGCTCCTAAACTAACAGGAACTCAATCTACAGCTAGAGACACAGGTAGAAAAGCTAATCTACAAACTGTAGGTGCTGCTTTGATCAAGTATCAATTAGATGAAGGAAACTACCCTACATCTGGAGGTTCACTTTCAAACATCTGAATTGATGAATACTTAGACTACAAAACACCAACAGACCCACAGAATACAAGAACAGTAAGTAACTGCAACATGGGAGAAACTGATCCAGGTCAATATATGTATGTACCACTTAAAAAGAATGGACTCAATGGTGGAGGTTTTGCACTGATCGCATCTGTAGAAGAGCCATGAGCGGCAAACCGAGTCATGTCACCAAACGAATGAGGTCCACGTGGATGTATTGAAGCAGAGACGGATTATTGAACGATAGCAAAAGCTATACCAACATGTGACAAAATTAGAGAAAATAACCCAGAGCCTAACTGTAATTTTGATCCAAGCACGGATACACTTCGACATGTATATGTTCAGTAGTCTATAAGAACGAGTAATAAAAAATGATCCATGGCTTGACCCAGGATCATTTTTTATGATACTAAAAATATTCTCTTTTGTCCACAATAATACTATGTTACAAGCTTTCACCATAACCAACAATGAAGCAAACCAAAGATATGATAAATTTCTCAGAAAATTTTTTAAACCATATCAGCTAGTAACACTCAAAGATATCTATGCTTGGATGAGAAAATGATACATCAAAATAAACTGACGCAAATGAAAAGAAAACTATAGAGTACAACTTGATGACATCATTACCTTTGATCGTATTCCAGAACAGGAACAAAAGAAATTTTTCTCAACCAAAGAAGAAGCTATTCAACATATTGACCTAGAGAGAGTGAAACAATGGATAGTCTATGAGGATGAAAATCGATTAGCATTTAACAAACCAGCAGGTTTAGTCATTCATTGATGAACAAAAAACGAGCACTCAACATCATTACACGATATACTTCAACAGTACACACTCAGTCAGGGTGTTGTTGCTACTGCAACCTTCGCACCCTCTTTTTGTTATCGCTTGGATAAGGATACCTCTGGAGTGATTATAGCCGCAACAACATATCCAGCTCTGCAGCTCTTGAATCAACTCATCAGAGAAAGACAAGTAACCAAATCTTATCATGCAATTGTTATAGGGAAAACACCTGACACCTGATCTATAGAAGTACCTCTCTTCAAAGGATTTGACAAAAAACTCTGAAGATCAAAGAGTTTTGTCAATCAAGAACGTGGACAACATGCCACTACACATTTCAAAAAAGTGCAAGACATCACAGATGATAAACTAGGTGAATTAAGCCTCCTCAACATAAAAATTGAGACAGGAAGAATGCACCAAATCAGAATACATATGGCTCATGAAGGTTACCCTGTCTTATGAGATATCATGTATGGGAGTCCAGTGATCAATCGTCTAGCACACAAACACCTCAAAATAAATAGACAACTGCTACACGCCAGTACCTACACATTTTATGATTCAATTCAAAAAAAGGAGATCGCAATTACTGCTCCTCTCCCTCCAGATATTAAGAAGATGTGTTACTAAATCCTATCAAAATTTTTCTTGGTTGTATGCTTGATCGGCATAAACACTAAAAGTAACATGGTCTGGATAAACACTCAATATCTGCACTCAAGTAAGATCACATTTCCTTAGAAACATTGATCTTGGTGGCCTTCTATGACTTCTTGCAACATGTCTACTATCCGGATGCTGACGCGGAAGTGGTATTCCATGCTTACGATAGAAATCTAGTTCTTGCTTGATGACACGAAATGGTCTTTGTGTTTCTTCACACAACAAAATTTTCTTAAGAATAGTGTCATCTACTGTTGTTATATCAGAAGCTATTTGATCTCATGAGAATGTTTGAATCTCATCTGGAATCATTGGATCAAAAGTTTCATCTTGCCAGGCATATCATCTCAGCAATCACTGCTCTTTGGTCAATGGGAAATACTCTTGTGCAACAGTTTCATTATAACCAAATGGTGATAACGAAGGGTCAAAAAATTCTCACCATTCTCATGTCTCTTGCATATACTCTATAATTTTGGGAACAAGATCATTATAATCACTTTCACTATATTGCTTATTGAAAATACAATATGATTTATTTCTCAAATTTGAACAACCAAACAAGTGATTACTATGTGAGCAATTCAATGAATAGAAAACATCTGAACAATGATAAACAAATGCAGAAAATAAATTATTAAAAGTTGATAATGCACTCATAACTTCATAACTCTTTTCACACTCGATATAACAATGAGAACAATCCAAGAGATTTTTTCAATCAACTATTACTTGTGAATAACGAACATCCTGAGCATTTTCTATTTCATAAGAACAAACTACTTTAGATGAATGTATCACTGAGCCAGCAAGACAGCCTTCAGAATTTAGTAAATGCAAGGCAGGCCTAACAGAGCTAGAGTAATCAACTTTTTTTAGTGAATAATCTTGTAAATATCTCACAAACTCTTCTTTTGTTACTTTTTCATTACGAATACAATAGTGTTGTCAGTCTAGTCCTGAGCACTCTATACAGAATGAACAATTAGTAAGTTGTTCAGAGTTATAACAATTATTACAATCCTGCATCCCCGATGAATAAAAACATTTATATGAATTTGTCACATCTACACACCCATAACAGACTCTTGAATCAAACACAAATGATGAATCCATAACATCTTCACATCTTTGCAGAAGATGACCATAATAACAATTCTGACTATACTCTGATGCAGTAGTCATATAACAATCCTTACAATAACCACAAATACTTGTATACTCACAATTTTCATTAAATTCGGAGACTAAGGATTTAGAGGGCGTCTCAAGAGTCAGTCAACGTAACTGTCAAAAAAATGTATCTTTTTCAAAATCAAAAATACGCCCAGATGTAAGTGGGTTCCATTCATCTCATAACCAAAAATCTGGTGAATATACTCTAGAGGAAGAATTTGGAGCATAAATACTAATAATACTTTCTCAAGTTGCATCACATCTTCTTCTATAAAGTTTTCTCTCATTTCTAAACATCAATCTCCTTCTTTGTCTTTCTTCAGGGCAAAGTGTAGGCGTGGGTATACGATACTTTTTTCAATTAAAAACAGGGGAAATTCTTTCATAAAAATCTCTATCGCTTTGAAAGACAGCAAATCTCGCTCAAGAAACAGCACATACTTTCCATTCCACAATCGGATCATTACTCTTCGCGGATATGTAAGTATACACTTCTGGGGACATATAGCTCATAAGATACAGGAAGCAATAAAGTTGACATATCAATAGAAATATATTTGAAAAAAACAATAGCAACTGTATAATTAGTGTGAATTATCCACTCACAACATAGCATGAAAAAACTATATTCACTCTTAGAAGAAACTTGACTAACTAAGCAACAGGCAAAAACATTTATTTGTATTTATCAATATTGACCAAAGCCTGCATCCACTATTGCGAAAATAATAAATGGTGAAAGGACAAATGTCTATAAAACCATCCAAAAACTTATCACAAAATGACTAGTCGCAGAGACTAGCAAACAATGAATTAAACAGTTCTTTGTTCCCAACAAAAACACTATTAGGCATTCTATTGAAGAAGAACAAGCTAGACTAGACAAAAAAACACAATTATTACCACTTATAGAAAATGAGCTTCAGAAAATGAACCAAGAACGCATCTCCCCTATTCCCAAAATGCGTTTTTTCGAATGAAAACAATGATTACAAAATCTTTTCGATGATATGTACACAGTAATAGTTGAAAAAAAGTACCTAATGATCAAGTGTATCGCATCTAACACACTTGAATCACAATCACATTCAAATCTTCTTTTAAAAGATTACGCATCTGATTTTCTCGCAAAAATTGAAAAAGAAAAGATTCATATACAGTCCTACATAGGAAATGGGATCCTAACTCTAGAACACATCATAAAATCATACGACAAAGAGATACTCTCCTGACTACCGGCATGAAACGAAGCAATCAATGTATACATCGTCTGAGATACTATCTATCTTATTATATTCAAAAACATTCCTTTTGGATTAAAAATCCAAAGTGAAGCTTTTGCAGACTTAATGCATTTTCTACTCAAACAAATCAAATAAGTCTAGAAACACAGACTTATTCAATCACGATATTATCAGCAAACTGTTGCCAAGATGGCTTTATAGCCCTGATGAGAAAATCTTTTCAATCATTTGAAGGATCGTGACGATATGTTCAAAAATCTGAGAATCATTCAGGTAGTGTACATTCAAAAATCTGTACTGATGGATCAGATTCTAAAGTTTCTTCATCATCATAAGCGGTTAGATTCGTATAGGTATAACACGTTACTCAATCAAGAGAAACAACAGCATCTCACCCTCATGGCGCAAAGGTAATATTTCTAGAAGGAAATACCATTCTATGTCATCTTGAAGACTCAAAAATATACGGATTATCGACATTGATGGCTACCTGCTCTTGATCGTAATCATTATCTATTACTTCACGTTTAATTATTTCTTCTTGTTTTTCGTCTTCTTCCTCTTGCTCTTCCTTTTCATTTTCTTGCTCTTCTTCCACCTCTTCTTCTTCCTCTTCTTCTTCCTCTTCTTCTACTATTTTTTCTACACTAACTTCTTGACCATTCACTTTCATGGAGACCAAAGAAGCTCATAGATCTTCCAACATATCTACTGAAAGAACACACTGTACCTTCTGATCCTCAGCATCTGTACCATCTATCGTTACTGTGAGATTTTCCTGGCTACTAGCAACATCAAATTTGTCTACTACTATCAGACTAGCGTCTATACTACTACAAAGTTTCGTTGCATGAGGCATAACAGTCTCCTCAACAAACAATCTGTTAGGTAACACTATTGCCTTAGTAAGTCATTCTATAACTTCTTTGTCAGCACCGTTGATGAAGTAACCATACAATGATCCATTACGAACAAACCATGCTTCAGCTTCTGGTAGTTTATAATATAAATCACCGTTTGCTGATGTGAGTTTATATTCTGCTGCATCTGCGAACCTATCAGCTAATGCATCACAATCATAATTTGCATCACCCTCCTGACATTCAAAATAGTTTATATTAATCTCCTCATCTCATAACAATGAGCGAAGAACAATCTGTCATTCTTCATCTTTCGCATGATAATCCCACTCTCCTTCTACATCAAAAAGTAATCATGCCTGTCAAAAATAGCGTTGCGCATCATGAGTTGGCTCATAAGCAATATCATTGTCTAGTGTTCAAGTCACTACTTCATCATCAATTAATCAATCCTTTATATCAGATTTTTCTACGGCAACCACTTCTACGATATACTTTTCATTATGATACTCCTCTATAGTACCACGTACTACTACTCGTCACTGATATAGACTCAAGTTCAGTGATGAGCTTCTCAATCACAAAGTTCACATATCGTCCGTCAATAGTGTATGTGTATTGATTCTAAAATCATCAGATCTTTCAAGCAATCAGGTCGCCTTAAGTTCTTTTCAAATAGCAAAATCATCATCCGCTTCTACTCACGATTGAGAATCATCAACAAAAAGTTCACGAATATTATCCAAGTTAGTTCCTATTATAATTCCCAAGACAAGAACAGTGATTGCTGGAATCACCCAAAAAGCTAATTTTTGTCGCCATTCTTGAGCTCATTCGGTAAGTTGACTAGATTGCATACTCTCTCTTCTCAAAATCATAAAATATAAGCAAATAAGCCTACCCAACAATTAGTATATTGCAACACTTTTTGTATAACTGTAAACCACCAAAACAAGCTATTTATAGTACTATTTGCTAGATCCAAGCTCTTTCATGATACTTGGATTAAGAACTATTTTCTCCAGTTGCATGACATGAGGGAAAGAACATTCAATTTATCATCCACAGAAGACAACTAATGCAAGACATTCCAGCTCCAGTAGAAACTAGTGAAGCAGCTACCACTCCTCTCTTTGGCAGTGAGACTTTTGACTTTATCAGCAAGCTTATTGTTGCTATCATAGTAGTGATACTCTGTATTGTTGCTGCTAGAATCATTTCTAGATTCACCAAAAAAAAGGTACTACAATGGTCAGATCTACATAACCAAGAACAATGAGAAAAAGTAGCAAACTTGATAGGTGATATAGTATTCTATACCCTCATGATTTTCGCTGTTTTCATATGATTTCAAGTGTTATGAATGGATGTATGACTCATCCTATGATGAGTATCATTTTGAGTGTGATTAGCATTCAAAGAGGTATTAGGAAATATGATTGCTTGAATCATGATATTATCTACCAAACAACTAAAGATTGGGGATGTAATCGAAATCAAAGATAGTGACAACATCTTTGGTAGAATTGAAGAGATTACAGTGAGATACACCGTAGTCAGAACGCTAGACATGAGACAGGTAGTGCTACCCAATATGACACTAATCAACACTCCTATTAAGACATTTAGTGCAGAAGACATGGTCAGAATAGATGACGCTGTCCAGGTCGACTATACTACTGATCTTGCACTAGCTCAGAAGTTAGTCATAGATGCGATCAATCAAGTCGATTATATCATGGCCAAGGATGCAACATGGACTGCAGTAGAGTCATTTGATGATAGTGGTATCACTATCAAATATTACTACTACTTTGATCCAAATGCAGGGATACTAGCAGATTATTTGAGATGAATCATTAACGAATCAATCAACAACACATTCAATGCCAACGGCATTAGCATTCCATTCCCTCACACGACACTTATCACCAAAGAAGGAAGCAATCCTATCAATATAAACAGCATAGATATCAACACCAAGAAAGAAACAAAGACTAGTCCTTAATTCGTATTACTAAGCACTTATGACACTAGCTGAAGTACTCAGTTTAGGAAAAAGATGATTTACTGCCATTATTATCATCATCGTATGATGGATAGTTGCTTTTATTATTGCCAAAACTATTGCAAAACTCATTATCAGACAACAAGGAGATCATGACTATAGCGTCAGAGCAAGTGAAATCATAGCCCAAATCATTCGCATAGTCGTTATGGTATTTGTTTTGTTATTCGCTATTCAGAGCGCAGGTTTAGATGTAGCACTTCTCATTGGTTGATTGACCTTCGCTATATGATATGCTATGCAAGAAACACTAGGAAATCTCATGGCCGGTCTACTATTACTAACCAATCCCAAATACAAACTCTGACTATTGATGCAATTTTTAGGAGACGTGGGAACCTTTGGGACATTAGAAAGCATCACACTAAGAAACTGTATCATTAGATGATTTGACAAACAAGCTATGATAGTACCAAATATGAAGGTACTTTCCACTCCCATGAAAACTTTTAAAATGGAGAAAATGGTTAGATACAAAATCACTATCAACATACCACGTAAAGCACCTATAGAAAAACTTCAGGAACTCATCAAACTCACAGTCAACAAACACCAATATGTCATAGAAAAAGAACAAACAACTGTATTACTCGAAGAGTTCACAGCACAAGGAATCCAACTTGCGGTATACTTCTTCTACAATCCTCAATGTGGTTACTCTGCATTCAAAACAAGGTCAGAGATCAGACACAATATTCATGAAGTATTCAAGACTCATAAGATTACTATTCCTTTCCCTAGAACATTATTAGAGACGAGTAAATTATAATCAATACACATTTTTCACTAAAGTAGAAAAGAGATACGCATAACGTTCTCTTTCCTATGCTATA
>JAHDGZ010000039.1 GCA_020631605.1 bacterium | reverse complement strand
CAAAACGGTACGAAGCACCTTTACTTCGAGGCAATCATGCCGCGTTATCATCATCGATGTACAAACTCGTTCCTACTTTGAATCAGAAATCATTCTCTTGATCACGATTTGGAGATCACTTCAACGATTTTCGTCAGTTAAGAAAGTTTTTGAAGTTATTTTCTTTTTCTTCAATATTTTTATCAACACTGTCCACTCAGTCAATATCTCCATCATTTGGTGAATCAAGATCAAGATATTTATCACTGGGTGTAGCCTCTTCTTCTAGTTTTGCTAGCTTTTCAATATCCTGTTTTTCAAGTTCACCAGGCAAAAATCATTGTTGTGCAACAACGTAGGCTCTGGTAAGATTTGCTAACTCATCACCCGTCAACCGGAGATTACTTTTGCTGAAATCTTTCTGTGCTACTCTCCACTGGTGTTCTTCCGCGACTGCATCCTTATTCTTACTTTTCTCCTGTGTCTTAGTCTTATCTGATTTCTCATGAGACACAGTTGCAGCAGATATCACCCATGGTTTGTCTATATTCTGTGGATCTCTTACCAGGTCTCTTTCTTCTGTGACTGTTGCTACTGGTGTTGTAGTCAAACATCGATGGTTATGTTTATCGTGCAACGACTGATGTCTCTTTTTTCTGCCTTGGTCTACGAATGCATCTGATGTTATCGCCAAGTATCATTCTACTTCTTGTCCGTTGGGTCATACTAATTTCACATACTCTCATTCATGTACTCTAGTTCCATTGAAATCATGATAAGAAGTTGGGGCGACAACATCACGCAAAAACTCTTCATTCGCTGCTGTTATTTGAATTCATACATGGCATTTTCCTCATTCCCATGCAGCAAATCTTTCTGGAGAGAGACTCTTTTCATCTAACCTTGAACCTGGTTGGATTCATTTGTACGTAAAAGACAATACCATATCTCCCTCCGTTGTTGGAATCGTAAGTTCTTTCTTATCAAGATCATAAATATCCATCAAATAACCGACAAACTTCTCTTCATCTAGTCACAAGGTTCTATGTACTCCCTGTTGGATAAGTGGCTGTACTTGTTTTCTTATTTGTGTCTGAAAATAATATGTGATGTCTTCACTCTCTAAACGATCAAAATCAAATCAATTTGGTCTAGATGCTTGATCTAATATTGCAGCTAACCTATGATCATCTTGAGCAATTTTGCGAAGATAGGCATTCCATTTTTTACTTTTGATAGTCGATGCAATTCTCTCACTCTCTTCTTGGTCTTTTGTTTCCTCTAATTTCTTTTGCTCTTCCTTGATACTAGGCTCTATTGCTTCCAATCATATAGGAGAATAGGCTTTGGCTATTTGTGATGCTTTGGGTGTGAGTCATTGAGTAATTTCTTTGATCCCGGTCACTTGTTGATCTACCCATTCTCTTGATTCTTCAACTTTTTCTAGTGTTTGGATTGTCACTAATGTATTGAACATATGTTGAAATTTTTCTCCCCATTTGGTGTATTCTCACTCCACGTTTTCATCCCATCCTGCATGTTGTTTTACTTCATCAAAGATGTTTTTATTTGATACGATCAGTGACTTGAATTCCTGCCACTCTTTTTCTGAAAATTCTGAACGATATTTATGAAGGAAATTAGACAAGGAATCTTGTAAGTGAAACAGATTCTGTACATTGGAAAATGCATCTATTGGTAATGGCGCCCACTCTTCCCACAGACTTTGTAACTTAGTATTAGGCATGTTTTCTGCTATTTTTCTCATTGCAGCTTGCGTCACCCATTTGTTTGTTTGATCAGTTGCAGATCAAGGAATTCACACACTCCCCAAAAAACGAGAGACTCATGCCGCGCTCATTCAGTCCACTTTCTTTTTTTTCTGGAAAACCTCCCAAGCATCTTGCAACTGAGTTAGTGATCTACACCTACTGGACTCTGTCACTACTGTTGATTTTCCTTGTGTTCTAAATTTGTACTCATCAACAAATGCCGAGAATACTCCTGGCTCATCTTGCAAGGATTGTTGCATGCCTTTTAGGCAGTTATTTATTATCTGTTCTTCAGATTTTGATGTGCCTATATGTTTATGAATTTCTTGCATTTTAGGACTCTGAAGCTCGTCTACCGTGAAACCTTTTTCTGCAATTGCTTTAAAATATACTTCAAATTCACCTTTACTGACACCTGCCAAGAGGTCTTTTTTCATCATTAGTGAATATAAATCATCCACAGTTCTCTTCTTTTTGTCTAGCTTGGCATACTCTTGAGAAATAACACCAAACAATGTTGCATCAAGATCTCTGTGTGATTGTGATTTTTTCCTTTTTGGAGCAGAATTCTCCAATTTTTCGCGATCTGCCATACGTTGTTTAGTGGCCACTAAAAGTACTCACTATAGTATATCCATCATCTACTTTTTTTGCAATCAAACTTACAGGATATATGCTAACTCATCTATTCTCATACACCAAGACACTGAAGAGTGTCTAACCACCTATTAGCTGCTGAAAAAGTATCATTCCCGCGATAGCTAAAGTTGCTACTGTTGCCACTGTGGTACGAGGTGCTCACTCAAGTGCTTCTGGCAAGAGTTCACATAGCGACATTCGTAACATCGCTCCTGCAGCGAAACCTAATCATAGCGGGAGAAAAGGAGCAAATTGATTCACAAATAAAAATGCTGGTATAGCCATTAATGGCTGTGGAAGTGAAGAAAAAATACTCCATAATCCAGCTTTCCATCGCTTGACTCACTTACTCACCATAACGGTACTAATTGCCAATCACTCAGGGATATTATGTAAGGCAATAGCCAAGGTAATAAATACTCAAAATCATACTGATGGCCCAAACGAGACTCATAATGCGACTCCTTCGGTGAAAGAGTGTATTGTCATAATACCTACTATCAGCAGAATTTTTTTAGCATCAGCTCCATGAACATCTCCAATACTGATATCTTTTTTGTGTAATCGATTATCTGAAAGCAAGATGGAAACTAGCCCTATAAGTAATCCAACAACCACTCACCATGTGTTTTGTGTTATTCACAAAAATAGCTGCTCTCATCCAAATCATGAGAATTTTAATCATTCATATATCAATCAGAAACTTGCCGTAATCATTAATGCTGCTGCTATTGCGTGTGCCTTTGCTATTCGGTCTTTACTTAGTTTTTTCTTTCGAATGAAAGGTAATGCTCCGAATCATGTAGCAACTGCTGTTATCAATGCGTATAAAAAAACCTGTAACCATGGAGCCATCTTAAACGCTTAGTACTATAAATACATGATGTATGTGGAATTGGTGCTGGATTGCAAACTACTCTAAGCTAGCTTACTCACTGCCATGCAAAGGAAATATTGCATATACGATGTCATAAAATGCATCTATCACCTTATCTAGTCATTCTGGTCTTTTTAACATCTTACTGGTTAACACACTTTCTAGCGCAAACAATTCCTTCTGAAAGAGCTTTGATAGGGTTTGAAATCTGGGCATATGTATATTATTTTTGTCCTGGTTGAGCACCCTATACTCCCAAGCATCATCTGGGTATTGCTCCATGAGTCTACGAAAAAGCTTTCCTCATTTTGTTCCTAGTCCTGCAATATATTTTTGTACATACTCTTCAATAATCTCATCTATCTCATTTTTTTCGTCATGGGGCAAGCTTTTTAGTGCTACTCCAAAAACTGGATGTTCCAACAAATCTTGCTTAAATGGAATCGTTCACTTTGAGTCATGTAAGTTTTTAATGACTTGCTGTAACTGCTCGCGATATTGTGGATTCATTAAACTAATGTTGAAAATCTGTAAAAAGAAAACTTCCTCATTCAAGGAAGAAATGACTTACGTCATAGTTCTTGTAATTTACCTAGAGTGGGAATCGAACCCACACATCCATACAGATACCAGATTTTGAGTCTAGCGCGTCTACCAATTCCGCCATCTAGGCACAGGACAAGCGTGTTAGTGCTTTTACTAAAATACCTTCAGACATCAAGTTGTTTTTCTACTTTTGCCGTTCTTTTTATTTATTTATACACTCTCTGATGATAACTCTACTGAGATATCCCCTACTATCCGTCCCAAAACAGTTTTTCATATAATTATTCTTCTTTTTGTCTAGTTGTTTTTATTGCAAAAAAAATGAAAAGTACTATTTTTTTTCTACAGATGACTTGCTCAACTGTCTTTTATGATATGTAACATCAAACGAATTATGGATTTGAACAAAGTAATGATTATAGGTAGAGCTACCACGAATCTACAAGTGAAAACAATTGAAAGCACATGAACTTCGGTAGCGAACTTTGTGGTTGCAACAAACAGAAAGTACAAAAGCAGAGAATGAACTATCATGGAAGAAGCTGAATATCATAGATGCGTCGCCTATTGAAAATGAGCAGATCTCTTGGGTGAATACCTTCATAAGGGTAAAAGAGTCTATATAGAATGAAGACTAAGAACGAGAAAACGAGAAGACGCAAATGGCATTGAGAGACACTCCACAGAAATTATTGTAGATAATTTTATCTTCTTGGATTCAAGATGACCTCATGTGCCACAAGAATGAGATATCGAAACAGAACAGAATGATAACAATCCGCCAGTTGCAATCCCAGATGAAGAAATACCTTTTTAGGAAAGAGATATACTTAATCATCATCAGACAAGTCCAGACCTGTTCTGGACTTTTGTTTGCAAAGTTTTGATCTAACTATATACTTATCACTTATATTACCATACACTAAGCATCACATAATTATATTTAACTAGTCACATACTTGCATATACCATGAGACTACTCAAATCATTTCTGATCGAAGTATTTGATTTACTTAGCTTCCTCGTTTTTGTATGAGGAATTGTCTTATTCATCAGATTCTTTCTTTTCAACCCATATACGGTGCAATGATCTAGCATGATGACTACTATCCAAGATGGTGATGTCATCATAGTAGACAAAATAACCTCACAATTTCGTGACTATCGTAGATGAGATGTAGTTGTTTTTGTCCCTCCTGGACAGGAAAATGCCTTCATTAAAAGAATTGTGTGACTTCCTGGTGAAACTATTAAAATCCATGAATGAGAGGTATATGTTTGTCTGACGGCTGAACAAGAGATTACCAGCTGCGAAAAACTACCTGAATCGTATTTGAGTGATGGATCGGTGACTGGCTTACCTTGTGGAAATAAAGGAAAAGATACGCTAACTGTTGATCAAGAAGATTCTTACCTTGTTTTTGGTGACAATAGACCATGAAGTACTGATTCTCGTTGTTGTTTCTTAGGACATTGATGCTCTGAAGATGCTCCATATCTAGCACCAAAAGATCACATACTCTGAAGAGCTGCTCTTAGAATACTTCCTATTGGAAATATTGGAACTTTCTAGCAACCATTGAGATATTTTTTTTATGACTTAGATTAAAACCTTTTGAATTAGGAGGTTTTTTTAGTAGAGTGAAAATATTTAACACTTTAAGCAGGACTTTACATGGCAATTCTTTCAACATTTGATCCATGATTGAAGAACAAAGAACTTAATTATTATATCGATAAGTTTTGAACCGATCATGTTATGATCATTGAGAGAAGCATTATCTTTGCCATCTTAAAGATAGTTTTTCCTGCTATTGTTTTTGTTCTAACAATAGTCGCTATCTTGCGAGCAACAGAAGCCATAGATAGTTCTTGAGCAGCTCTGACTTTCCTTGGATTGCCGCTGACAGTCATCATCGTTATAGTAATGGTTTATCGCTTATGAAAAGTCTATATAGACTATACTATGGACTTTACTATTGTCACACCAGAACAAATCATTTCTTATAACCAAACGTTTCTTCTTAGTCGTCGTGTTAGAACCATTCAAACATCAAAAATCAAAACAGTCAGCATTAGCAAAAATGGTATAATTTATAGCCTTTTTGATAATGGAGATATTAATGTTCTCTCTGAAGGAGATCAAACACAGTGAGAAATCAATCTTAATCGAGTTAAAGATCCAGAATGAGAAAAAAGAAGCATACTTCACATCGTTGATGTAGCTAAGAAAATGGAATCTGAATAATTTTTTATTAGACACAGCATATTATGCATTCACCTCACATACCAGTAGACATCTTTGAATCATCACAAGAGTTAGTACTCATGGTTCCATTATGATGAGTAGAAAAAGAAACTCTACAACTCTCCATAGATAACTTCAAACTCATCATTTCATGAGTAAGAAGAAAACCATTAATAAGAAATGACTTTGCCTTATTGCAAAGTGAGTGTTATTGGTGACCAATCACACAATCAATAGACCTTCCAACAAACATTGTTTATGATCAAATTCATAGCACTCTTTCAAAAGAAAACATTCTACACATTACTTTACCAAAATATGGCATACCTAGTGAGGTCTCCATAACTATTGAGTAATACAACTCTTAGTCAGGTATCTTTCTAATTAGACTAGCTCCAGAATGTCATACATATCATGGATATAAACATGTCACATCAGACATGTTTTTTGTATATTCTACCGTACGTGAAAAGTGGATTGATTTATCTCTTTTTCCATGAATCATCAGGACATTTTTTGCATGTTTCGTTCGTTTGAAATTCTGTAGAAATTCACGCCACTGATCATAGTCAACTCCATGATAATACTCAGCACACTCTTTCAAACCATAGAGAAAATCATCAATGGAATCTTCACTTCGCTCTTCATTGTTTCATAAGAATTTTGGTTGTAGTACTGGTGCCAACAATATAAGTCTATGATTTCCTTGGACCTCTGATGCGATAATTGATCAGAAGCTACTACCGATACATATGACATCCTTTCAGGTTACTGTACACACATATTCATAGACATCTTGGCTCACTGAGATAAGTTCTTTTGGAGCAAAATTTCCTGTACTATCTCACCATCAGCTATAGTCAAAGGTATATACTTCATATCATTTTTTTACTAGCTGCTTGATTTTCTTACCTTTTCTCCTCGTTGCTGGTGCTCATCAAAAATAGAGACATACTTTTGTGGAGTTTTTTCATGTGATGTGCAAAACATTGATCGTGTTCCCCTTACTTTGTATAGATATTTTTTGCATGACTTATGCTAGCTAAACGGAGAGATATCTCAAATGACTTTATTGATCTTTTGTAAGTAAATTTGTTCTCATGCTGAAAGTCTTCTCAATATAACATCATCTGATGCCTCTTTTTTCATTGACTCAA
>JAHDGZ010000038.1 GCA_020631605.1 bacterium | reverse complement strand
CAGCATTTTTTTGAAGTTCTAGAACATATTTACGATTTTTTACTCTATTTATCCATTGCTTGATTGCTCGTACGAGAACCAAGAACAAGACAAGAGCAAAGATAGCCCATGAAGCTCAACGAACAAGTGAATTTACTCTAGAGGCACTTGCTTCTTGCTTGTCACGCTCAATGTCCTGCAGCGCTAGATCAAGTGTATCAATGCGACACTCACTTGTACTTGTTAGCTGACATTGATCATCTAGATGATCTGTCAATTGCTCTATATATGCTAACAAGGCTCATTGATAATCTTCAGATTGTAGGTATGTTCTAATATTACTTTCAAAATCTAGAGCATCCTGAGTTGGTAATACATAGTCAGATAGTCACTCACGAATCATTGACTCCATTCTTCTCTGAGTTACATCTAGAGCAAAGAGTACATCTCCACTATCCGAATATTCTTCAGTACTACATGAACCGAAGTTGGTCTCTCATACACACTCATCTCATCCATTCAACAAAACTATATCGAGGTTGAGTCAGTAGTCTCTATTGAGTGAGTCTATCGCATTTTCTACTGTATCAAAATCTGCATTGTAGAGACGTGCTCATAATGCAAGACTGTGAAAAAACAACATTGAAACTACTATGATGAATCATTTCTTCATAGAGAAGTTATTATGTATTAAATATGAAGAATACTATGATTTTTTCTTAGTTGCTTTCTTTGTAGATTTTTTAGTAGTTTTCTTCTTTGGTTTGTCAGTAGTTTTTGTTGTCTCTATTTCTTTTTCTAATTCTAGATTTTGTTTATCTAGTTGTGCAACAATAGCATCACTAACTGTCTTAAAATCTGCGTCGTTGATATCCAGTCTGTAGATGTTATTTTCTAGCTGCTTCACTTTTGCTCTATATACTGGCATATAGTTATCAATCACAGCTTGTGCTTCTTTCATATTCACTCTATGTTCAGCTACTTTTGTATTTACCCATTCTATATTTGTGGTGATACTTTCTAGCTCTGCTAGCATCTTTCATTTTGCTTCTACCTCAGATGTCATATTGTCTTCCAATTGCTTCTTTGACTGATCAATTAGAGTGTCCATAAAATCATCTGCTTTGTCCGCTACTTTTCTTACTTTTGCTTGCGTACTCAACACAAAGTTGAGTGCAAGTAGTGATGGCATGAGGCCAAATACTTTAAATTCTGTTCCTTTTAGCAAAAGACGAGAGTTTCCATTCATCCTTGCTGCTAGTATAAATCTTTGAAGATTTCATTTTTTGATTCCTGATATAGTTGTTAGTTGATTTATCATGGTTGTGATAAACTCTTGAGTTCACTCATGTTCAACATCATCTATAATCTTGCTTAGTATTTTTGTCATACCATCAATTTTGTATACCTCCTCACCAAGCTCTGGAATACGTTCAGATGCAGTTTTTTGATTAAGGAGTAATTTGTCTTCATATGTTTGGAATGCTTCTGAAATAGAAACGATTCTTCACTTGAGTCCTAGTAACGAAGAGGTTACTATATCACCATAACTAGTCCCAAAAAGATTTCTAAACCAGTTTGTAATACGTTGTCGTGTAGATCCTCAAGTTTCTAGTGTGTTCTTAATACGTTTGAAGATTGGTCACATTTGATTCATTTCTTCATCAAGTGTTCTCATTGCATCTTCTACTACTTCTTCTCCACCAATGCTTGCATAGTCATCTATCACAGCCATAGCTTGTGCTTTTGCTTCATCCAAATTGATCACATGATTGAAGACAGAAACAAACTGCTCTACAGTAGTATCGTGATTAGCAAACATAGTTTTCAATCATTCTGAATAGAATTTTTCTATTTCTTTTGCGCTCACTCATGTTTCCTCCATCTCTTTAGCAATTACTGCTTGTACTTCTGGATCTTTCAAAATAGTTTTTGGATCTACTTTTGGTAGTTTCAATTCAGTTTGATCTG
Organism: bacterium; assembly: GCA_020631605.1. Classification (GTDB taxonomy): domain Bacteria; phylum Patescibacteriota; class Gracilibacteria; order Absconditabacterales; family Absconditicoccaceae; genus JAHDGZ01. The sequence goes on along the minus strand of JAHDGZ010000038.1, from coordinate 5,570 downwards.
TTGCAACTACTGATGTAGTTTTTGCTTCATCTTTTGTGCTAGGCATACAAGTAAGAAAAAGGTGTAAAAGTTATTTCTAGTATGGTAATCATTGAGCTATTGTACTCAAATGAATCCCAAAGGCAAATTTCCACAAAAGAATTAGTTTACTTCTTCTCTGTTGACTTATTCCCCATCAAGCATACAATAAAAACCTATCAAAACCTTGTCTTATGACAAAACTAAGTAAGTGGTGGTTATTACCACCCACAGGTATTTATGTATTATTGGCTATCTCTTGTCAGTTTGTTCAGCCATCCAATGCAAAGTATATTGCTTTGATTGGTATAGGCTTATTCTTACTGGCGATTGTTGGTTTGTTTAGTTGGCTCTATTTGGAGGGTTTACGCAAACTTGCAGAAAAAGGATACTCACAATACTAGATCCTGTACAATGCTATCTGGGCACCACGTTTTTGCTGGCGCCCTTAGCTATATTCAAAATTTTCTTGCATCCTAGCATTGACTTATGTCAATAAATAGATACTACTATACTACATTGAGGAATGAATTCTCAATGGGCATAAAATCAATAGCCGTTATGATTAAAAAAATCTATTTTGCGTTCCCTTTATTGTTCTTATTACTCATTGCTTGTAATCCTGAAGAGGATATGGAACTTCAATCACCAACCATGGAAGTCTCAATGAAAAATTGTGATGACACGAGAATTTGTGGAGATATTACTTTCACAAACATCTATCGTGAAGGATGGTATATTGATGGGTCAAACAACACCGTAGTCTTTACCTTTATTGGTACTGATGACAACCAAACTGAGTACACCGGTGAAGTTAATTTTCGTGGAGATCATATCTCATACGAATTGACTCCAGCAGAGATTAGTTCTAATGGAGACATTGACTTCGATCTGAGCTTACTACAGCAGTATGGTGTAAACATCCAAGTGACCGTTAGAAATTTGTCTAATGAGGAATATCAAATTCCTGAGGAAGATATTATTCTAACACAGTAGATGAACATGATGCAGAACGCTACAGGTATTCCGATTACAGGGCAACGTGCTATCCGCCGTTCGCCCTTAATCACGTTTAAAAAATCCGACCATGCATCTTCACTCTCTATACTCGTTTTACCCTGAATATATTAATGCAAAATCATAGAACTCTTGTGAGTAGCATGGAAACAAACAAGAAAATACATTTTCTGAAGAAATTATGAATCCAGAATTTTTCTGGTCAAAATATTTTAAGTCTAGGTGAATGATATCCTTTACTTGCTTCAGCATTAAGCATCCAATGAGCTAATGTTACATGAATAGATCTGGCATATTCACATCATACGCAAGAATTGCTACAAACACTTTTTTTCCAGCTAGAATCTGAATTTACAATGTACAATCAAGGTCGTGAAGATATAAAAGAAAAAAGTCAATCCATATTTCAAAACCCTCAAAAAAGAAAAACCTTTGAAAAGATGGGGATAAAGACACGGCAGGATATGGCTGAAGCATTAGAATCCAGATTTAAGGTTGCGCAAGAGGTACTGCAATCGAGTGAAAAAATTTTCTCACAAGTCGTAAATAATGACTTCACTTTACTATACTGAGATAGCACATGTCTACATCAGTTTAAAAGCTACTCATTTGATCACGTTATTTCTGCATTCTTACTTGATAACTTACAAGAAAAACAGGTTAAAGCTACTCTGGAAGAGGCTTTAGATAAAAGTATTCAGTCAGTCTGCATCATAGGATATGCAGGTTTTGTATTGAATTCTAGATCATTGCAAAAAATATGTAAGAAACTAGAAATAACAAGATACAACTCATGAATATATCAATGAGTTTCACTAAGAAAAAAATAGTTTTAATACAAGACTTAGTTAATAGTGATACTTCTTTCAATCAATGATCGTTTGTGCTCTATATAGTTGCTCAATCAGTACTAACTTGGCCAGACCATGAGGCATAGTCTGCTGCCCAAAAGATCGCACTCACTGTACCAATCATTGCATTCTACTCTCATCAAGTCCATATGGTCATCCAATAAGAAAAGTCAGAGTAAAGTCATGAGATTCATAATACTCAGTAAGTTGCTTTGTTGAAAGTTGTGATCAGGACTTACTCATCAAAATAATAAGTCATTTCACCTTCTCCAACTTAGCGACAATCAGATCTGTTTCCTTTTGGATAATTTGCTCTCTCGATCAGTGTTTAATGGGTTTGATATTAGAAATTTGCAATCACTTTCACATTCTCTTGATATATTCATCAATTGGACTTTTAAAGTGTTTATCTGAATCCGATATTGCGATGATATGTAGCTTCATGTGTTGCAATAGGTTAAAAGAATAACTACACTCTACTAAATTTTACTAGCCTAGCAAAACAAAAAAGTGAAGTTCTATGATAATCTAAAAATAACTATCCATAGTGGAAGATGAGGAAACGGTGTAGTTGCTGCCCGTAGAGAATCCAAGGTGCCATTTTGATGACCCTCTGGTTGAAATGGTGGAAAATGAGGAGATCTACGATTTGTGGGAAACAAAAATGAAAATACACTACAGCAATACTTGTTTCATCATGATTATCGTGCCAAAGACTGAAATCATTGAGAGTGAAAAGATAAATACTGAGCAGACGGAGATGATAGAGAACTCCAAGTGCCACTATGAACTATCATCAAAGACGAAAAAACTGGACACATACTTCACCAAATTACTGAAGATGGAGAACGTTGGTTGGCAGCTAAATGATGAGAATGATGAATAGGTAATATGCACTTCAAAACATCTATTCTTCAGTACCCAGAGTTTGCAACTTTGGGAGAGCCATGAACCACACGTGATATTCGTCTAGAGCTACAACTGTTATGAGATGTTGCTCTTATCTGAACTCCAAGTACAGGGAAATCCACTATCATCAATGCCTCTAGTAATACAAAAGCAAAAGTAGCAGAGTATCATTTCACCACTATCGTACCTAATCTATGAATGGTGCATCATAACAAGTATCACTTTTCTATGATTGATATTCCATGATTGATCAAAGACGCTCACGAAGGGAAAGGACTATGAAACGCGTTTCTACGTCATATACTCAAGGCACATGTCTTTTGTTTTATCCATGATCTTTCACAGTACGAATCAGGCATGGATGACGCTCTTACCTTAATGGAAGAGATCAGACAATATATCTTAGAACAATTTATCTGATCGACAGATTTTGATGATCCTATCACTGATGTTACGTTCGAGATTAAGATAATCAATAAACATATACACCGAATGACTTATCTTCATTTTGAGAATGAAGAGCCGCGTTTATTTATGGACAAAATGCTTGTCTTTGTGCTCAACAAATATGACCTCATCAATGATCAAGAAATCGCTGATATGTACCTAGAAGAACTAACTAGCCATGTTATCACATATTTTTCACGCACATTTTCTGTTACCTTAAGTTCAGACAATATCTCTGACAACACTTTCATTATGTCATGAGCAACTAGATATGGACTTGATATGTTTCTCACTGTTATTAGTCAAAAGATGAAAGACTACGACTTCACTAACAAGGTAACTTTAGAACTGGTGGAATACCATCACCATGAAGTAGAACCTATTGTAGAACTAGGAGAAGAAGCAATCAACTATCTGATTGAGAGCACGCTTATTGATGAGAATAAAGCTAAGTTTCTCAAGGTATGGGAAATTCGTGAGAAAGATATTGTAAAATCTGCTTTTCAAACTATGCGAGGAAACGATGAATGAGAACAACGATTCCGAAGAAAAATTGAAAGTCTTTGATTTCAACAAGAAGCAGAAGCTAAGTGAATCAAGTATGGAGATATTATCAAATTTTGAGCTTGAGAGTACACTAAGCAGGAGGACAAATGGGTTGAACGAATGCTCTAATTTTCCCTAGTTTTTATTCAAGAAGTTGAATCACTTTTCATTCTTGCTCATTCATCTGTTGAGTTGTTCTGCTAGTTGAAATCATCTCACTGAAAAAAAATGTAGTAAGTCCTTAGTTGGCTTATTATTAATAATATCAAACATCCTAAAGAGAGTTGGCAATAATCAGTACTTCTCTAATAATTCATTTTGCTTATTCTGCAAATATTCTCCAAGAATTTCCTCTGCTTGTATGTTATCAATATTTTTTTTCCTTCGAATTTTTTCTCCTAACACAGCAGATGCAGATAAAATATCATAAAGACTTTGCAATCTCTCTGGATCATGCACTAGTGTTTCATGAACCAGAAACAAATCTTGAATTTCTTTACTATCTATACACACATCTGCAATCTGAAAAGGGATAGATCCATTGAGTTGCTTGATCGCTCAAGAAGAAATATCTTGAGCCAAACCGATAGAAAGTAGTGGTTGCAAGATTTTTCAAGTAGACTTATTATGAATGGTTCTTGGTTTGTATGATCTCCTCTGTTCTTTTTCTGTTTTTAATACGTGGAAAAGACTAGTATCCAAATCATATATTCAAAAACTATCCTTGAGTTTTCAGATTTTTACTGGTAGAAGGAGAATGTTTTTCATATTACTTCTATTCGCTAAACATCTATTTCATTTAATTCATTATTTACTATAAGTCAATATATTTAGATTATAGATAAACAATGAGAACATGAAGAATGTAGAAGAACATGACATTAGTAAAGTGATGATTGCACATGATTATCATCCCAATGAGTTGAAAATATTGCTTACTGAAGCAAGTGATTTCATGGTATTTATAGACGAGGTTCAAAATCTCAATGCCAAACTTCATGAGCTACTTGCCAACAAACCTGAACTCCAACATCACTTTTGATTTTCGAATATAAACAACTATCTACATAACGTTCTCGATATTTCTCCACTCAAAGTTGGTGACATGTATTACGCACTCAACAAATATGACCTAAGCATGAAAATCTATTTAGAGTGGGTATTTTCTGATTCTCAACATGATGCTGTTATCGAAAGATTTACTATTCTTTCTTCAAAGTTTCCTTTTGACCCACACATGCTTGAGTGAATTTTTGAAAAACAACAATCTTACCTTGAGAGTAAACAGTTACCTACCACTTTAGTCAAACTAAATCTCTGGAATGTCTATAAAACACTCGGCAAAGAACATGAGAACTTCTCTACTCTTACATCTTTGGCAGAAGATATCATTACTAATCAATCTTTTAATGACGGAAAAAACTATAATTTTCCGATCCTCTGAGAATATTTAGAGGGACTTATCAATCTTGGTTCATTAGCTTGAGGAATTAATGAAGAAATCAATACAAGTATAAACAATGTACTAGAAATACTGAATAGCATGAATCTCAACTATAAACAAAGATGACAACTTAACTACTATAGATGATTGAATCATATCTATCATGGTGATGAGTTTCTTGCTGACATCCTTTTAAAGCGTAGTGCAGAGGTAGAGAACTCAAGACAAATTGAATCATGTTTGTATATTGCTCAGAAGTGGATTAAGCAAAAAAAATATGGATTTGCTTTTGACTATCTCAGACCATGCTTATCACATATTCAAAATCCCAACAATAC
>JAHDGZ010000008.1 GCA_020631605.1 bacterium | reverse complement strand
AAGGTGCTGTGTGACACGGATAGTATGATATCAGAATCTTTTTCTCGAGATTAATCATTAGACAGGATTTCTATCTATTAGTTTAAGAAAGTATTTTTTTAGTAATCTCACGTTCACTCTTTTTGATCATTCATAAAGAAATGAGTAGGTAGAGCACTCAGGCAAACAAATAGCTAAGAAAAAAGAGAGGGATATAGGAGAGTGTATACAAGAGAGCAAAGAGTAAGACCAAGCTTGTTACTTGGACTCATGTTTGGTTAGCAAAGCTATGTATACTCTCGACAAAGAGTGTACAAATTTTGCTATCGATAGTTTTCTTCTGTTCCCAAGTTTCACCAATCTGAGCTAAATAGTTATTTGCCAGTAGCTGCCATGTGGGTGCTGATTCAGAGAGATCAAGTGTGGGAAACGTAGATTGATTGTCTCACAATCGCTGATCTATACTAGGGCTGTTTTGTTCAACTAGTTGAGTAAGATCATCACAATAGATATCCTGTATAGAATAGTGCAAGGTAAGAAAGCTGAGGAGAATTGACACAAAGCTGAGTGTCATCCATCAAGATGCTCTGACCGTCAAACTGAGTGGTCACACGTTCACTGTGTTCCCAAAGTACCACCATATCATGCTATAGACAAAAAATATTCAGATATGCCATACCATAAGTGCAATCCATCATTGTCACCAGAATACTACAAACAAGAGACTGACTAGAAGTGATAGGCTAAATCAGATCAATTGATCGATGCGGTCTGGATTTTTAATAACGATCAGATTAAGTAGAAAAAAACATGCAAGAAGGAAAAAAGGTCGTCGTACATTTCCCATGATAAGGAGAATAAGTCACAGACTTTGTATCAAAAAAAGGAGATAGCTGAGAAGATGTCTATGCATGATAGGTAATGATTAAATACTGCATTGTTTCGTTCACTCAACCACTTTTCTATTGATTATTTCTCGCCAAGTGAGTTGTTTGAGTCGTTTGGTCATGAGTCTATTGAGTCTAGATCATACAAAGTATTGATTGGTATGTGCTTCGGTATGATTCAACACAAACTGGTTTCATTGACTAATCATAGTAGCTTTGACATACTCAAGTTCACTGAGGACTCTCGTATGAGTCATATCTTTGCAGTTGGCATAACCATTTTCCAATTTATAAGTGACGTCACTAACAAGGTAAGGACTATTGCTACTACCCAATGCATTGTTTTGTGTGATATCACGATAGATGCAAAGGGCTATGTCACATTGCAGAGTATATTTGTCAGTGAGATTGAATGAAGCAGAGAGTGGCTCTGTAAAAAGCTTACACGCATTATCATTGTCCCAGGCACTATACTTATAGAGTCATTTGGAATTATCTTTCCCTCGAGTCTCAATGTATTTGCTATAGATTGCTTGTGATGGTACTCATGCGATATTGGTTGCTTCTTCCCTAATGGTTTCTCTTCGTGCAACTCATTGTTTATCCAAGATCCCTTCATTTCCGTAGATGTTGTCTGGATCTCCATCCAATCTCCTGAGTCAAATATCTATCAAATGATCAAATAAAAAAGGACTAGTGGGAATGTTTTCTAGATTTTTTTTGACATTGCCACAAAGCGAGTTAGGTATCTGTTTTACTCAGAAACAACAATAGGAACTCAGGTTATCCAAAGCTAGAGTTACTGCCTCTACAGGATAGTATCAACTTTCATTGATGCCCTTAATTAGTTCTCTTTCACTCAGAAGTGTATCTTCTGAATCTGAAAGGATTGATCTATATGCTTGGGCCAGTGAACAATCGTTGCTGGAGACACTCTGTGCGTGAGATTGTCACAATCACAGCATGATACATCACAATGCACTAATCAGTATAGTGAGATGTTTTTTCATCATTTTTCACATTATCAATCTAAAAGAGGTTGAATAATAACAGGTACCTCCACGATAGGTGAGCCATTATAAAGAATAGTATATACTACCGCAGAGAGTCACTCGTTATAGCTATATTCCGCAGTCATACTCTGTTGTAATAGTGTATCAACATAGATATGTCAGAATGAACTTATATACACTAAACACTCAGATCAATTGCTAACACACCATCAGTTATTATAGATTCCAAAGTTGGTTCATACTAAATCTTCGAGTGTTGTGCCAAAGGTGGTTATATCATCTTCAACAACATCTTGTGGGGGGAACGAGATTCTGAAGAGTGCATCCGATCATTGACTAACAATAATCGTAGGCTGACCACCAGGAAAGAGAACATCCAAAGTAGATCCTTGTGGAATAATTTCCCCTGTAACAGGATCAAGTGTCCCGACAAGCTCTTCACTACTATTATACAGTCCTAGATCGTTACCAATTGTATACAATCAACCAGTAATAATCGTATCGCCAACAGAAACAGGCCAATCTGTTTGTTCGTCAGGGTCGTTAGCAAGCAACTGCCAATCTCATACTATATTACGATCAAATTGGACTATTCATTCATCTATATCTTGGTCCAAGATAGCAGTTACAGTACCTAAATCATCAGTAATCTTGTCTACACGACTGATCTCAATTTGTGGTGAGTTAATAGTTACAGTAATAGTCTGCGTTCATTGATTCCCCATGCTATCAATACCTCCAATCAGATAATCATGAGTTCAAACACCAGTAAAATACAATCCAGTAAGGCTGCTAGAACCTGATCATGAATAGACAAGTTGTTCTCCATCTTGTTCTATCCAACTCTCAACAACCTGTATATCATCTTCCCAGTTTGAATGAAGGGTATAGTAAGTCCCTACATACCCGAAAAGCTGTGTCCCAGTTGAGACAGTGGTATCAGTCTGAATTCTTTCAAGTGTCGCAATCCCTTCTGGAGCACGATCATCAGAGAGTATCTGTTGACCAGCTACCACTTGATTACTCCATGGTCCTACAAAAGAGAGTTCTGAATCATCACTAGTGAGTGCTGCTACCTGTACATACCACCAATGTCTCGGTAAATCAGAGAGAGTAGTAGTCAAAGTATGGCTTAATATGCTTGGGTTATAATAGAGTACCTTATGAATCAAGTCTCCACTAAGTGATGCTATACTTCTCTCATTGTTATATTCAGGTAGTTGTACAAATGTTTCTTCAAGTGATGTTCATTCAGGCAGCCAAATCATATATTTATCAAAAGTATCTACACCAATTCATTTATCTTGTTGTTTATCCTTCCATTGATCAAATCTACTAGATAGTCTCATCAGATACCCATCAACATGGCGATCAAAGTAGCTGTCATATGACCAAGATACAACCATACTATCAAAATCTTGTCATTGAATAGAGAGATTTTTTGTGCTATGATACTTGTTCCATAAGACAAGAGTCATTCAAGAACGAGTACGAGTGGTATCATCTCATCGACCTAAAGGATCTGAAGGAATATCATAGACATAGAACCTATCATAGTATTGCGAATTCCCATTATCAAAGTGACTAGATTGATCATGGTATTTGATAGAAACCTTGCTGTCTGTCCATAAGATAATATCTTCTCATCAATCGTTGTTGATATCACTCATATAGTAATTCTCATTGATGTCATTGACCAACTGATTTGCGTTTACCACGGAGACATTTCCACTAGCAACTGGAACAAAAACTCATTGTACGTAGCTTGATATATCAAAGAGTTGCGCGTTGATTGATGGAGTGCCAGTCTGAGTTATCAAAGTCTTGCTAGGAGAAATTCTTTTCTCTGTTGTAGTAGCATTACTACTAAATTGCTCGGAAACATGTTGTAGGCTTGCAATAGCCTGCTCATGACTTTGTGGTGATATACCAAGAGTAGAAGGGTCGTGGCGAGCGAGAGCTTGAGCATATCAATCTGCGACTTGTTGTTGTGTGTTGAGGTAGGTGAGTAATGGGCTTTCTTGTTGTTCAAGTAGCTCCTGAGTATCAGTATCTATAGCAAACAATGTGGCAGAAATAGATGGTTTTTCAGTATATGTTCATCCATCAACGAGATCAATCACAGAGTTGTTTTCTAATGTAGCTATGAGTCTATCATGAGAGTCTTCTTCACCAAAGAACGAGTAGTTGGTGTTTCGTTGTTCCTGGTAAGATGTAATAAGTGTACTGATACTAGATTCAGCTATGTTTAACTCTTCATGGTACTGGTTAGTGATAGAATTCTTACGTGAATCAAGAAGTGAACGTATTTCCTGAATTTCTTGAGATTTATTGTTGCCGATATCTGCATTCTCTAGTGCGAGAAGTGTTTCTGTTAGATCGTTATGAGCTTTGTCATATCAATCGTATCGCCCAAAGAGATCTTCATCTATAGAGATATCTATATCTGGGATTTGCAAGTATGGATTATTTATTTGTCCATTAAATTCTGTCATACTCGTTTGTACATCACTAATCGCTTTGTTGACGAGTTCATTACTCTTTTCTGCAACACCATCAACTACTTGGAACGCTTGATCAAAGTTAACATTAAAATCGACATATGAATCAATTTGATAGTCAAATCATTGGAGGGGAGTCTGACCAAATACCTGGGTCATATCAAAGTAATCAAAAATAGGTACTTGCCATGTTCTTTGAGTTAGTTGTTCAATTTTGCTTTTCACACTAGCTTCACCAACAAGACCTATTCATCATTTCATGATACAGAAAAGTGTTCAGATGTTTTCACCAATAGTGAGGATTTTTTTGATTCTATTTCCTAGTTGAGGTATTTTTGGTGCAGGAGGTAATGTTGGTAATGTCATCTCCACACGAGGTATAAAGTCAGGTAATGGAGGGAGCTGTGGTGGTCATGGGATAACTGGAATAGACGGTAGTGTCAGTGAAGGAATATCTATTGTGATACTAGGTGGTGGTGGAATATCTGGTAGTTCAGGCATTGGTAGAGCTGTAGGTACCATGTTGATCGTAGGTAGTGTCACATCTATTCCCAAATCGATATGAGATGCATCGATGTAGATGTTTGGTATTTTGAAAGGAGGGATAGGAAGTACAGGTAGCTTTGGACATAAGAAGCTCAAGCTACAAGAAAAATAGTCGTAGTTGTCATTGGTACATGTAGCACATTTCTTCTTCCAGTTGACCGAGAGGTCGATCAGTAATTGCCAAGACTTCATAACACTAATAATAAGTATCACAGCATTTACATACTGATCAAAAATTCTGCTATTGGTATCTAGCCAATCAGTAAGCTGTCACATCGTCCCTTCTACAAGCTGAGCAATATCAAGGATATAGGTGTTTACTGATTGCATCCACGATGAAAGATCACGAGGAAAACGTTTGTATTGTTGTAGTGTATTGATGTTTTGTCTCACGCTAGTGATAAGATTCTCTGCACTTACAGAGAAATTGATGAGTTGATCAATTTTTTCTGCTTGAGTTTGATCCAAGCAAGAATCAATGGTATTGATCTCTGATCTCAATGATGCTATTTGTCATGCATTGCTACCATCTACATCAGTTGCTCTCAAAGAGTCCAACGCTTGCATTTTTTGAGCACGTTGAGAACTCAGGGATGATTGAATTGCGGCTGCTTTTTCTAAATCACCAAGTCATGGATCAACTCATGCAGTATTGGCACAAGTGCCCAAGACTCATTGGGCAATATCTTTCCAATCTTTGGCAGTAGCACTGTTTCTAGCAATCCAGGTTTCTAGTGTTGCGGTATATCTGAGTAAGTCTTCCGTATAGACCATAGGTACTTGTATATTGACATGTTGTGTGTGTACATTTACGAGTGGCACTTCCTCAAACATCTTTGAAATTGATTCAAAAGGATTGACGAAAGCTTGTTGAGAAGCATTTGAAAGTGCAGATTGAGAGAGTTTGTAGTCCCTCATGATGCTGGCTTGTCATTCTTGGACACTAGTACCATTTTCAGGATTATAAGCAGTATGTCCTGTGCCAAGTTTTTGTCTATCTTGATTCCAGAGATCTTTGAAGTTGAAGTCTAGTGTATCAAATCATTGCGTTAGATTGTCAAACTGAGGCAAGTAGAGAGCAACAGTCATGGTAGTGAGATTGTTGATCATATACTTGATCTGTTGATCTAGCCATGTTTGTACAACACATTGAGCTAATCATTTCATAGTTCAACCCTGTACTTTTAGATTGAATGATTGCCCTCATTTCAAGAGAACACTTTCTTCTTCCAAGAGATTAGCATCATCGATAAATCATACTGGCTCTGTATCAAAACTAATCAGTCATTGACCGAAACCACCACCTGGGACTGCCGATCAGTTCGTGACTCAGTTAACATCTACATTGATATAACCGAATGGTGAAGTGATAATAGGTGCACCAAAACGTTGTGTTGTATTTCATGCTGTAGCAAGCATTCCAGGATCAGAACATGTTCATTGACCAGCCAGAGCTAACAACTCATCTGATATTGGTATATGATCTGTATCTTCATCACTATCACCTCAACAGAAGTTGAGAGGTATTTTTGTAACAATACAGTTACCTGCAACATGACTAAATGGTTTAGGGATATTTGCTCATACTCCGTATGGTCCAAAACAAACAGCTAATCAAAGTTGCATAGTGAGTGTAGGTGATAGGTATACTCTGATTTGAGATGGATAGACACCACCACCAGCCCAATAGAAACCATCACCAGGTCATTTTTGTCACCAAGGGAAAGGTACAGGTCATACAGGTGTTTGTAATGTTCCTGGGAAGTGAAAGATGGGAAGTCATTTATCTTTCATCAATCTACATCACATAACATTGTAGACTCATGGGGAAAGAAAAGCCATATTGAAAGGCATCGGAAGTCACTTACAACTACTTTCTGGATTGAATCAACTACACAAACCATCAGTTACCTGACTATAGTAGTCACCAACTTCATCAGGAAGATCTATAGTAAAATCATCTGGCAATCATCAATCGTTAACCCAGCTTTGTAGAGCATTTCGATCAAGAGATCATCATTCCCAGATTTCCATGATGTTGTTGGTAAGTATATCCATTCATGAAAATTGCTCAGCCATACCAGACTGGTTATCTTGAGCTTCCTCTACATAGTCATCGATGACTTCTTGAAGATTGTTAAATATTTCATCAAATGCTCTTTGTCCAAGATTCATGATATCCCAACGAGCCTTGATACAACTATTTGCTGGATACAGCAGTACATCAGTAAAATCATTTTCATCTTCATCATTGAGTATAATAGTTCACATTTCTACTCAACGATATTCTAATTCATAACTAAACGAGTACTCCTGACCAGCAGCTATAGGTATGCCATCTATCACATAAGGATATCAGTCCCCATTGACCGGCTGAGCAAAAAGTCCATCTGGTAGAGTTCCATAATCAAAGCTTTGTGGAAGCCCATTAGAGTAGCGAACATTTCGTGGTCAAGAGAGCTTATCAATATAGGTAAACGTACCAGAACTTAATCACTGGATAACAATATCTACTCTCACAGTGTCTTCAGGGAGGAGTGTCCCTCCATCTATATCTGTATAGTATTTTTCAACTAGTACTGGGTCAGTTTCACGTAATCAATACAAAGGAACATAGTAGAGTTCTTTCATGCTCAGATCGTCCTCATATATCGGCATATATTGAAGAGGAGAAAGTCTAAATCTGTACTGATCTCCAAGTGTCTCTCCTACTAAATCATCCAGTGGCGCATCACCGATCTGTCCTAAAAGATCATCCATGTTGATCAAATCATCAATCGCATCAGGATCATCAATATCTATGGTTGGTGGATCTTGGTCATACCAATCAAGCATACCTTCCAATGGATTGTCTGCATCATCATTGTACGCAAATGGATCATAACGGAGTCAATTCCAATGCACCAAACTAGCGTCTGATATAGCTCTCGTTGGGTCCAATTCTAATCACAAGTGTTTCAGTGTTTGAGAATCTTGTCTATTTGTCCATCCATCATCACATGTATATCTATCAGTAGATATATAGTTCCCTCATAGGGCACTAGCTCATCACCAAGATACTTGAATTCTTCCATCTTGTGAATTGGTAACAATATCTACGATAGAGTCGTTGTCCATATCATGAACAAAAAGTTGTCATACCTTATCAAACAAATCTGGCCCTCAGTACACATCCAAACAAAGAGGATATCAGTCGACATCAATGATTCCTTCAGTATTGGTATACACTCTGAGTCTATTGTTGTTTGTATAGACAATAATGTCGTCGTACCCATTTCAGTCAGTATCTCAGACGAAAACATCTTTAACCCCAGGTCATATAAGAATAAGGTCTCACAAAGGAACAAAATTGTCTACTCATCCATAGTTTTTCAGTACACGAATAGTTCCATCCGTGTGAACAATAATCATATCAATAAGTCAGTCGTTGTTCATATCACGATCTATGACTTGATGAATATCTTTTTCATTATCACTATAGACAGTATGTCATCTTCCATCATCAAAATTACTTTTCCCAATTACCTCATTGGTAGTAGTACGAGTGAGTAAGGGGTCACCATAGTTGATCACAAAAGCAGATGCGTTTGGCCTAGTAGATTCTCCAAGGTAGATGCCTTGAGCAAACTGTGATATATTTTCAAAATCTCAGAGAAATCAAACATTATTGTCAGCATCAGAGCTATCTTGGATAGACTCATAGACAGCAGAAGATGGGTAAGAAATGCGCTGAGTAAGAGCGATGCTAGTATCGGCATTAGTCGATCCTGATTCTGGAATACTCTCTATCGTAAAGAGAGGATTGGTGACATCAATAGTAGTGCTATCAATGCTTTGGGCATCCCAATCAAAAAGTAGTGAACCAATATGTCTATGATTATAAGTGACGTCCCAGATCATAGTATCTCCATAGAGTCTGTCAGTGGTAGTAATAACAACACTTGGATCATGAATAGCTTGTTGAGGGTCAAAGAGTGACCTCCTGATAGGTGCCGGTAGTGTTCATGGTGATCACAGTGACTGAAGCAGAGGATCATCATCTGATTCAGAAATGTAGTAGACATTGTTAGACTGAGATGATTGATAGTTTCCTAGATCATCCCAAGATCACAGAGCCTGTCGTTGATTACTTGCAGGCAATGGAATGCTAGCTTGTCATGCAATAGTGATACGTGGATTGTTATCTCCAAAGTAGAGAAGTGCTTGTGTGTCAGTATGGTTGATAAGTATTCCATCTTTTGCTTGAATGGTAACAAACATCATTTCCTCATGGTTATGTAGTTGTGTTGTTCGTCAGAGGAGTTTCTCTGAGCTAGAAAAAATATCGGAGACAGACACTCACTGTGTATCAGAATAAGAAGTCCAATCTTGTCACCAGAGATTTAAGTACATGGCATTCAATCCTGTGAGTGGAATAGATGTGTGCTGGATACTCAAGACAGTATAGTCAGCGTCTTGTTCTTCAAGCGGAAGATCTGTAAGTTGCGCATAAAGGTATGCACTTCATCATTTATCAGCATCAGAGAGAATTGATCGATTGTATTCTCATTGTGTTGTGACTGTTTGTTGAAATGATCAGTCTAAAAAAGAGATTGGTCAAAAAGTTCCTATAGTTAGAGAGGTAGGTTGTGTTATGGCATTACCCCATACATCAGTCACTGCAATAGATCAAGATAATGTCTGACCAGCTGAGAGCTGAGTCGTTTGAGCGGATATTTCTACCTTTTTGGCTGCTCCAGCTTTAACAGTCAATGGGAACTCTTGCGCTTCCAGTCATTCAATAGCAATACTGAGTATATCATCTCCAGATGGTCAACGAGGTGAGAGGAAAATATCTATAGAGCCATCTTCTCCTATGATAAACATATCTTGTTGCTCAAAGACTGATTGTATGTCTCAGCTAGCATTGATGACATTGTCGGTAATAACTCATATGTCCATGAGTTTGTTTTGACTCTCTATAGAAACCATTCCAGCTAGCGGTTGTCCGTTTGGACTTTGAAGCTGTACAGTAAGTCAGAGGAGAGTATCTTTGTTGGATTGTACGATTCCTTTTGAGTTTACCGTGAAGAGATCTTGTTGTTGTGAGGGTAGTTGATAATCAAGAGTAGATACAGTAGTTGTGTCGTCTTTTACAACAACCAATCCCTCTGCGACACTCAGTGGTTTGTTGCTAATGAGAGTTTGAGATCATGTGCTAGATAGTTGATAGAGATTGATAGTGTCTTGAAGTGCGTCATCACCAGCACGATACATGAAATGCGCATTTTTGAAATCACGCAACGTGACAGAAGATGAATAACTATCTCAAAATCATCCTGTATCTGTAGTGAGTACATAAGAACGAAAGTCATATTCTACTGGATTATCATATGAATCCCATGCTTCAAGTACCAGCGGCATAGATGAACCACGGATAGCAGTATCGGAAGGTGTAATGATATCTACACGATCAACTCCACCAGGAATGACATCGATACTAAAATTATTTTTTGCACATAGACCATCTTTACAAATATCTACAAGTAACTGTGTCGTACCAATAGTGGTATCTGTAGGGAATAGTGTTAATTCTACTGGTGTCTCATAGAAATTACTTGGACCTAGGATCAAAGGTTGAGAACACATATCTGGTGAGGCACCAACAGCTCAGAAACAATTTGCTCCAGTGGCTTCAATAGTAACAGTGATGTCACCTAGATCTTTGCTCGAGTAGATACGGGTAGTCAAATCATCTTCTACACCAATACGGTGAGTGCTCATATCAAGATCAATATATTCCAACATTCGTTTGAAAAATTGTTGATCTTCTTCAGAGCTGTTTTCTAATGTTTCATCATTGTCATTATCTCTCTCTAAGAGAGTACGCCATTGTTCACTATAGTCGCTCCATTGAGAGGAATACTGATCACTAGTCTGATCTCGTCGTTGTCCAAAACCATTCTGACTGTTGTCATCTCCTGTGCTCACAATACCTAGTCGACTTTCTGGGAAGAAAAGCGGGCCATCACCATCAAAAATAAGTTTTATTTCAATAGGTTTTTTAATCTCTTTCATCCAGCATTTGATCGCTTCTCGCCAAGGAGAATCTCATGACTTAATATCATAAATTAGTAGTCATTCTCCTATAGTATAATCACAAATAGTGGAAACTGCAGTCGTTGTTTGCTGGGGATCACGAGCTCATCACGGAAGCGTGAGACCATACTGTTGGATGTCACTCACAATACTTGGTGTAGCTTCTGGATCAAGTAAGTAGTCTTGTCCATCAGAATTGATATAAGCAACTTCATATCATTTTTCACTATAATCAGGGCGATACAGTGGTTGTTCTTCATTTCATTGGACAAGGTATTCAGTCAATACGTGAGAGACTTTGGGGTTAATGTTAGTGGCATCTAAAGCGAACTGAATATCCTGCATCACATTGTTTCCTGGACGCTTTTGTTCCCATGAAAGATTCTGTCGATACAGTTGTTCTGACAACATAGTGAGGGCATCTTGTGGTATGAGATCAACAAAAAAGTTAGTGTCCAGTAATTCATATGAACGTTGTGGCGTAGCTCTTGGATCAACTGTTCATAAAAAGTCAAATCATGCACTTTGAGATGCATAGTAAAGTGAACTACCACTGAGTTGAGAAGAAAGTTGTTCGTTGTAATATGTGACAGTAGAGCTTAGGTAGTCACGTAGTGATTGCTCAATCTCCACAGGACTCTTGAGTACTTGTTTTCCTTGTATTTCGTTGTAGATATTAGCGTGGTAGAGATTAGGATAGGGCAGTGTGACGACTTCTCCACCTACTCACATAAATGTCATATTTCTGATACTAGTCACAGGTCTATCCGGAGTAGTAACAGAAAATCATGAGATATCTCAGGTTGTTGGGGAGCTGTTGTCTACTATACTGTCTAGTATTTTAAAATAGAAGTAGTAAGGGTCACCACTAGGTTTTTTTCCACAAAGCCAGTCTTCTTGTTGAGGTACATAGTGTGTTGATTGTAGTCGATTGTCAACTTGATCAGGCTCAAACACATCAAAAAATGAAAGCGAACCAGTGAACACACGTCTTTCATCTTCTTTACAGTATCTCACTGGGTACACTTTCTTCTTGAAAGGGAATCAGTGATCAGTTTTTCCAAATTCACCTTTGAACCAGTTGAATATTGATCAGTTGGAGTACATAGTTCTTTGCACAGATCCATCTTCTATACGAAGAATAGAATTTGTGAGTGGGATTTCTTCTTGTGTCAAACGAGATCATCCAATATCAAAAAGTGATCCACCAATACTATGAGGTGAAAGATCTGGATTGTTACTCCATGCTGGATTCCACGCAAGCTCAGGAAGCGATTCTTTGAGAGTCAGATTTCCATTGTCATCAGCTTCAAGGTTGAGTGCACTATGACCTCATCGGTAGTAACGAATAAATTCCTGCATATCGATGTCATCTTCGTCACATCAGTCCATAACATCACCACGTTCATCAAATTTTTCTAAGTCACCTTCCACATTCATACTATTGTATCATCTAGATGCGATGACTTGTCTATCGTTGAATCAATATGTTCATCCGATAGATTTGTTGGTAATATCAGTCATGAGATTAATGTCCTGATAGGCCAATCACGTAAGAGGTCAGATTCATGTCAGATTGAGATATGTTCATCTGTAGATACTCAGTTGATCTGTTCCAGAAATATACTGAGCATTAGTCCCTCGATAGAAGTTTTCAAACATATGATTCATTGTTCCTCGCCAGTCATTATCTCTCCATTTTTGTACATCAATAGGTCCACAACGAAGTTTAACGAGACTATTGTCGATTGACTTTTCATGTTCTTCATAACGTACCAATAGTGGTACACGCATAGCATATTCAGAGTCATTTACTTTCTCTAGGAGAGCATCTTCCAAAAGATTATTAAAATCTATCAAAATGGGTGAACGGTTGACATTGAGGTTGTTGATAACTCTATCATCAATGATGGTGGTCATACGATCATGAGAATGTACTTCATTCTCATCAATAGACCATCTTCAAGTAGCTTCTAATCTATCAGCCATAGTGCTACGATATGATGGAGCAAACAGTTCAGCGTACGGAAGCATCAACTCTTTGAGTGCCTGGGAGAGAAAGAGAGTAGGTGTTTGCGTTGATTCACTAGCAGCAAGCGCATCATCAGTTCACTCTAAATGTCATCACAAGAGCTCCTGGTAGTCACTAAGAGCTTGATCAAATTCCTCAAAATCACTATTTGGTTCAAAATCTTCATCCGCAATCGAATCTTCCAAATCACCTAAGGCGCTACTGACGACATCATGGTGTCATTGTTTCATGAGATCCAAAAGGAGAGTAGTGAGTCTGTGATATCACAGATCTTCTGCGTAGAGAAAATTGTTCGCATAGTATCCTAAGTTGTTGGCGAGAAATGTTTCCTTCATCTGGATGAAATCATCATACCAGATTTTTTTGTCTACAAATCAGCTTGGATCTGCATGATATGTTCTGATCTTGGCAAAGAAGTGAGTGTATGCATCAATATCAGTTCAAAATGGGATCAAGGAGTGCCAGATCTCTGGTTGAGGATTGCTTTGAGGTACTGGGTTGGGTTCAAAAGTATTAGTATCAGAAAAAAAGATATATTGAGGATCTTCGAAATCAGTATATGGGTAAACACTATCAAAAACAATTCACTGCTCATGTATGACAGGCAATGGAATATCTCCTATGAGAATAGTTCCCAAGAGAGTAGAGGTCTCTTCCTCTATTCATGCAAAATAGAGATTATCCAAGAGAGTAACAACATCTCGAGCTTTGTATGTAGTAGTATTGATAGGTAGTACTACCGCTTTGGTATCGCTAAGTTTTTCCTGAATATAGTTTGTACTATACCATTCAATATCATCTTGAATGTCATCATAGATCGCTTCATCTACAATAATAGCAACCAGATTAGTGTTCGTGATAGGGTCTTCTGCTTGAAGACTATCAATCCAAGGATTAATTGCCTGGAGAATATATGAAACAACGAAAACAGTTAGTACCAAAGAGATACCTGCCTTATGGGCATTGATTCGCTGTCAGAGATTTTTTCGCATAGAGGATAGTATCACAAATAACAGCTTGATTATAGTCGTAGATTCGTAGTAAGCCAAAAAATGAGTCACTGAACTACTCAAAAAATTGCAATACCACAAAAATGTGATCTGGCATGGGTTTTAGCGCTAGAGTATGCTGGATATCTTGCAATTGAGAGAGCGATGTCTACAACACTTGAGTTTACTATTGAAAATAAGGGAAAATGAGATTAAGTCAGCTATTTGTGAAGACAATGAAAGAAGCGCCAGCATGAGAAGTAAGTATCAATGCTCAGTTGCTCATCAGATGATGATTTATTCACAAGGAAATGGCATGAGTCTATAGTTTTTTGCCCCTTTGACTGCGTGTTCTGAATAAGATTGAAAATATCATTCGTAAGCATATGGATACTATTGGGACAGAAATATATATGCCCTGTTTGTCACCAAGAGAGAACCGAGAAAAAACTAAAAGAATAGACTCAGTAGACGTTCTGATGAAAACATCAGGTGCAAATAGCGTGTCATATAATAAGTGCACCAATGAATATATCCTCAATCCCACTCATGAGGATGTCGTAACGCCATTAGTTCAACAGTATACTGCATCATACAAGGATCTGCCTGTTGCTGTGTACCAGATACAATCTAAGTTTAGGAATGAAGCGAGAGCTAAGAGTTGATTGCTGAGAGGTCGTGAGTTTCGCATGAAAGACCTCTATAGTTTTCATGCATCTGATGAAGATTTTGATGCGTATTATGAAAAAGCGAAAGTAGTATACAGTGACATATTCAAAGAGTTAGGATTAGGAGATGATACCTATTTGACTATAGCTAGTGGGTGAGATTTCACTGAAAAACATTCGCATGAGTTCCAGACAGTCTGTGATGCGGGTGAAGATGTTATTTACATAGATAAGAAATCAAATGTAGCATACAATCAGGAGGTCGCACCAGCATTGGCTTCTGCGTACGAATATGGAAAAGATCAATGAGTGCTTGAAGATATCTATGGAGAAAATGTTGTCAGTGTTGAAAAACTATGTAAATTTCTAGATCTACCAGTTCAACAAACAGTAAAAACAATGTTATACAAAGATCAGGATGGAAAAGTATACGCAGCAGCAGTGAGAGGAGACTATGCGGTCAACGAACTAAAATTGAAAAAAGTCCTTGGTGTAGCATCTCTTGAATTGCTCAATGATGAAGAAATACTTTCGTATACATGAGCAGAGCGTGGATATGCATGAATTGTGAACCTGCCAGATACGATCACCCCAGTATACGATGATGCACTAGAATCTATGGTCAATATGGAAACTGGGACAAACAAAACTCACTATCATACTATCAATGTGAATCGAGAAAGAGATCTCCCAAGACCAGAAGAATTCTATGATATTAAAGATGCAAAGGCAGGAGATAGGGAACCTCAAACAGGAGAGGAATATGGAGTAGAGAGTGCTTGCGAAGTAGGGAATATTTTTCCACTAGAAACACGTTTCCCTGATTCGTTTGGTTTCACGTTTACAGACTCAGAGAATAAGCATCAGAAGGTAGTTATGTGAAGTTATGGAATTGGTCCATCACGTGTGATGTGAGTATTAGTAGAAAAATATCATGACAACAAATGAATTACATGGCCAGAAAATGTTGCACCGTTTACTCATGTCATCATCGCTATAGGAGATAAATGAGGAGAGAGGGCTGAGGAGGTGTATCAAGAATTACAGAAAAAAAATATAGACGTTTGTCTAGATGATAGAAATGTATGACCAGGATTTAAGTTCAAAGATGCTGAACTTATAGGTTATCCAACTCAAATTGTAATCTGAAATAAAACACTAGAACAAGGAGATATGTGTGAAGTGATTGAGAGAAAAACAGGAGAAAAAAATATGAAAAAAATTGAAGAATATATCTCTAGTTTGTAGAAAGTTTTAGTAAATCATAGATTTTGTCAAACTCGTTATAGAGATTACCTCTATCTTCTCTTTGTATCGAATTGTTCCTATTGAGTGCATCTGTTACGAGTCTCATATAGGTGGAGTCAGATTGTGTTCATATTCACTTGTTGTTTTTTCTATCCCATCCAGAGATATATGTGAGTTCTTTTCAAATCTGTAACGAGATCTTATTGTCAGCAAGCTTTTTGACAGTAAAAGTTTCTGCTTTTTCTTTTTTTCAACGTTCAAAGCAAATTTCCTTCTTGCTTTTTTGATACAAGAGCGTATTTCATCCAGATCTATTACTTACAGACAATACAATAGCCTTAGTAGAAAAGAGATCAAATAAACTTCATCAGATAGACATCTGCATTACTTCTGGGCTTGCTCTTTCGGTGCTATGAGTTAGATAGTTGATCTGATTAGTGATCTCACTTCTTGATTGTCACTGGTCTCTGAGTACTCACTTGATAGCAGATATGTTTGGGCTGACCTTTTTTTTCAATACATCAGGATCAAGACGATCCCATATATCAGGAATTTTCTTTTGCATATGATTGTTAAGTTTGCTTGTATCAAATCATTGAGGATCAGTTTTCCTTCCTCTAGTATTAAACCTTTTTCACAATCATACGTGTTGGTGTGAAAGAATGTTTTTGGCTGGAATATTGAGATGAGAACAAAGCTGCTCAAGAAGGTTTGCAGTAGTCTTGTATTGACTATCATTAATGTCAAAATCTTCATTTTCCCATGTTTCGATTTCAATTCCAATAGACTTGAACGTAATGTTTCCATCTCCATCTCGAATAGCGGCACTTCTGTTATTGCTCATCTTTCAGGCATGATCAAGTTGAGTCAACGAATCTCGATCAATCTTTTTTTCGGTAGTTCAATTTTTTCCATTAACCATTTGAACTAGATCCCCATTTTTTCTAACCAAAAAGTGACAAATAGTGCTAGAAAGAGCTCAGTTGCTTATGCGTCATCATGCAGTCCCATGGAGAATAATGTGAGAGGGATGAGACATTTTGGGCTTACCTCTGATATGTTTGTTGCTAATTCTCTCCACAGGCTTGAGAGACCTTGGCCTTGATAAGACTGTTAGTCAACGTGCGTCATCTTCAGGATTGATATATAAGTTTCCTATTCTTTCTGTCTCTATAGTTGGAATATCTCCTGGGTCAACAACAGGTTTAGTCTGAGTAATAGCTTTTGGGTCAACGGTGATTGTCTCTTTGAGAAATCTCTCTAAAAATTTGGTTGGAGGTATCAGTACGTTATTTGTTTGTGTAGGATCTCGTCATCAATAGATAACATTGTTATTATAATGAAATATTGCTTGTTCTAATCAGGTTCTGAGTTCCATCAGCGCTTCATCTTCATGAAAGTGATCATTGTGAGTATGAAACGAATCTACGATTTTCCTCAGTTTCTGAATATTCACCATATTCTCTTGTCACTGGATGGCGTTACCGTGGATTATGTCATTGAGAATAGACCAAAAATAGTATCATGATGAGAAAGTTATGCTTGTGTGATCATATCATTGATAGTCTTCTGGTATAAGAAAAGAGTCAACAAGCTCTTTATTGACAACCATAGTATGAACTTCATCTTGAGCAAAGGAGATATGTCCATCAGTTTGAGGGTTGATTTGGTTATCTAGTAGTATTCTTTTCCTTAGTTCTTGTTCGCATCAAAGCTGTATAAGTCATTGCGAACGTAATTTCTGTATATATGACTGAATTTGAGAGTAGATTGTTTCTTCTGAGGAATCAGAAAGAGTTTGTGCGATATCTGGTTTCGAATCAAGAAAATCTCTCATGGATCAAGTCAATTCAACATACCTGATCACTTCTTTCATCTTTTTGTAAGTTACAACAGGGGTAGAAATGAAGTTTTCTCAAAGTATATCATCGTATTTTTCATTGGTGAAAAAGTTGTTATAATCAGGTACACCATAAGATTCATCAAATTCTTTCGTTGGATTCAACCTAGACCATTTTTTTCGAAAAAAGTGATTTTTGAATGCTTTGGTGAAATCGCTCCATTCAGTAGGGGATCCAAGTTCTTTGTGAACAGCTTTGAACGATCAGTATCAAAGATTGTATGTTGCTGATGCAAAACTGATTTTATCCGATTCCGAGACACTATCCCATCATCCAAATTGATCAAAGTATTTTTTTAAATAATCATGCTTAATGATGTCATAATACAGTATGGAAAGACTAGTTTCTTCTGCTTCTTTGGTCAGTTGATCTCTTTCTGATTGAGCTAACGTTGAGAGCTTTTCGTTTTCATTGATATATGTTTTTGCATGTGTTTGAAGATTTTTGCGGGAAACTCTTTTGTTATACACATCTGTCTTTGCCAAACGTCATAACTGCCCAATACCATCAACTCATGATCACGAATTCTTCGCTCCAAAAGAAAGCCTAGATTCTTTGATCCGCAAAGGAAGGATCTCATCTAATCAAATTTGCTGTATTTCTTCTTCTTGGTTAACCAGATCTTGATATATCTCATACGAAGAGAGTATTTTTTGAAATGATCAGACCTCTCTTTGATCATAGAATGCATCATTTTCTCATTCAATGTGCAAATCAAGAAACTTGGCTAAGTTGATTTTTGAGTAGTCACTACCTGAAAAACAACCCTTAGATGTAAGTATAGCGCCTCATCAAAGCATTATTGCTCATCAAGTGACTATCCCACTTTTTTTGATAAAATCTCTACGTTTCATGGGCATCTAAAAAGAGTCAAATAACTATACATATATTATATATAGAGAAGCAGATTTTGCAAATATGAAAACTTGCAATTGAGCGCTATCAGACTATATAGTTAGCTATTGTTTTAGAAATGTGATACCTCGTAGATGCCGGCAAAAAAATCGACAAAAAAGTCAAAAAAATCATTACTGACAAAAAAATCATTAGAGTTCTTAGAAACACTTATTAATACACCATCACCAACAGGGTTTGAATACAAAGGACAGCAAGTTTGGATGGATTATATCAAGCCGTATGTAGACGAAATTCGTACAGATAGCTATGGTTCTGCAATGGCGATAATCAATCCTGATGCCAAGTACAAAGTAGTGATAGAAGCTCACTGTGATGAAATATCTCGATTCGTAAACTATATAACAGAAAATGGTCTTATCCACGTAATACGTAATGGTGGCTCTGATCATATGATCGCTCCATCGAAGCGTGTTGATATTTGGACTAAAAAGTGACCTATTAAGGCTGTTTTTGGATGGCCAGCAATTCATACACGTCCATATGGAAAGGAAGAAGCACCCAAGGTGGAGAATATCACTCTTGATGTATGAGCCAAAGATAAGAAGGAAGTAGAAAAGATGTGAATCAAAGTAGGAGACGTGATTACCTATGAAGATGAATTCATGACGCTCAATGATCGTTATTTTGTAGGACGTGCTTTTGATAATCGTGCCTGATGATTTATGATTGCCGAAGTCGCAAGACTCCTTCACAAAAATAAGAAAAAAATCCCATTTGGTCTCTATATTGTCAATTCTGTACAGGAAGAGATTGGTCTCAAGGGAGCAGAAATGATGGCATACCAAATCAAACCTGATGTGGCAATAGTGACGGATGTTCGACATGACACGACAACACCAATGATAGATGCAAAAAAAGAATGACTCAGTAAATGTGGTGATTGACCATTGCTATCGCGCGCACCATCGATCCACAACAAACTCATGGACCAAATACTAGAGGTTGCTGACAAGAAGAAAATTCCTTATCAGCTAGGTGCTTCATCAAGACGAACCGGTACCGATACAGATATGTTTGCCTATGTATGATGATGAAGGCCATCTGCATTGATCTCACTACCATTGCGTTATATGCATACTACAGTAGAAATGGTGCATCGTGATGATGTTGAAAACACGATTCAGCTGATGTATGAAATGATATTAACAATCAAAGATGGTCAACAATTTTCATACTTCCCACATAAAAAATAACAAACAATAATCTTTATAATTCTCTCAAACACATGAAAAAAAATCTACGAATGGTAACCTGATTGATGCTAGTATGACTCCTTCCCTTAGGAGTTAGTGCAGCAAACTATCCTACACTATCATCTCAATGTACGGTGTGATCAGATTTGGTCTGTGATGCTCCTTTTGATAGTATGCGAGAGACAGTAGATACTAAGTTGCAAGGATTTTGGAACTCATTTGCATGATGAAATCAAACAGCCAGTGAAATTCAAAAAAAGCAAGTGGTACTGCAGTCATTATTAGACAAAATAGATAGCATCAAAGACAATGCGAGTAACACAACAACAAAATGGATAATAGAATCAGTAGAACGAACAGTTCGTGAACAGTGGTTGCCAGAACTAGCACAAAAAAACAATGTTTCTTATATTACAGATGTAGATGGTCTGGAGATAGCATTATGTGATAGTGCTACATGAGAAATATGTGTGAGAGTGACTAACAACAATACTGAGACAAATGAAGTAATGATTACGGCAGTCGATACGATAGATTTCAATGGAAAGCCAATTTGTTCAATAGATACATCTACACAAGCGGCACAAATTCTCAACGAGACTAGTATGAATGTGCTTGTACAATGAAATATCTCACAGGACTTCTATTTCACTGTTGAAAATAGTCAGTCATATATGGGATGTATGACTATAAGCGCACCTGATAATACACAGAAACGTAAGATCATTATGTATGATCTCTAGAAAAAAATTCTTACTGAACAAAAAAACTCTACCTAGGTAGAGTTTTTTTTGTGTTTTTGTAACATTTAGATGCTCAATACAGGTTTAGCAAAAATAATCTGACCTTCTACCGATCGAATGAGTAGATTCAATCAATCGCTACGTTTAGTGAGAAAGAGAAGTTGTGAACCATCACTCGCTTGAGCTTCTTCTAGCCATAATCTTTCTTTGAGTGTGATAAGTTTCATCTCAAATGGTAGCTTGCTAGAGTAGTGTGCTTGAGTTTTTTTGTGTACCCATGAGAGACGGAGACTCATCTTATCTCTCTCTCAATCAAAAAGTAGATGTTCAGGTCAATCCACAATAAGATCATAATCAGAGAAAAATTTTTGATATGTTTTGGGTAGTTTGCTAGTATCAAACGCAGGTATCTTGTCGTTGAGGATACTCTGAATAGCATCATAGGTTTCTAGTGCTTTTATTTTCTCTGCATCTCCAGAGTGTTCATGTGTATGTGCTGCTTGTTCACGATGTCGCGTATCAGAAGGTGGTAGTGCTCACGAGGATCTTGTTGGAGTTCTTTCTTCAGTCTTGGGAGTAGATGGTAGAGGTGAATGACTACTATCCAAAAGTAGGACAAGTGGATCCATACTGTGTTCAAACAAGTATTGTCTACAAGCACCATGATTCATCTGGTCATTTCGATCAGTAACAGGACAATCAACATAAGGATACCGTGGTTTATTGTATCTAGTGGTAGTTTGAATTTCAAAATGCAGATGTGCTGTCGTAGAGTTTCCAGAGTTTCATACTGTTCCAATCTCGCTTCATTGAGAGACATGAGCTCCCTTAGTGACATAGAGTTTTTCTAAATGGGCAGAAATCGAATAAAAGATATCTCCGGTAGGAGAAGTATGTTTGATTTTGATAACATTTCCATATCCAACATTGCTACGAGTAGCTTCTACTACAGTTCCATCCGCAATCGCATAGACTGGAGTTCACTGTGCAGTGACAACATCTACTCAGGTATGTCATCATTCTTGGTGATCCCATCAAGCTCACCATTGATATGTTCATCACCACAGCACGCTGAATGTTTGTCTCAAAGGAAGAGTGTCACGGTGTGTATGATACATATCTGGATGTAGTTTTGTGATAGTTTGAAGGCAAGAATCATCTAATGTAGAGAAGTGTTGTTTGCTGCATTCGTAGGTGCTAATCGTCTCCAGAGGCCAAGAATAGGCTAGAGAAACAAAAGGGAATGATAGTGAGACTAATAACAATCGGGTGATCTTTTTCATGGATGAGTCGTATGACTTAAAGCTTGATTTTGTTTTGAGTACATCTATCATTATGTAGATACATAAAGTAATTATAAACAGAAAATCAAAAATGTCAAATGTCGGCCATATTCTCTATATTGTAGACTTCTATGCACCTCATAAGTGAGGAGTAGAGACGGTTTTTTCTAACATCATCAAAAGATTATTAAAAAAGTGATACACGATAACAGTTATCACATCGCGTTATGATAGCGCTTTACCAATAAAGGAAATTGAAGGAAGTCTAACCATACACAGGACAGGATCAGGTAGAATCACCTTTATGAGAAAGGCATATCACTTAGGTAAGCAAATTCTCTGAGAAAATCCATCAATAGACATCATACACGGAAGTAGCTATAGTGGTGTGCGGCCAACTGTCTTGCTTGCTCATAAGTTTAAGAAAAGATCAGTTGTTACCGTACATGAAGTCTTTGGTAAGTTACGAAATCGTTGGAAAGGAGGAACATGATTTCTCTATAGATTCTTTGAGAGATCTTTATTTTGGAAGAAAGCAGATGTCTATCACTGTGTCTCATACTACACATACAATGCACTAAGGTTGCTTTACTGAATAGATGATGAAAAACTCTATGTGATCCACAATGGTGTAGATCAGTCATGGAGTCAGACAAAACTGCTAGCTAATAAGAATAGGAAAAGTGAGGAGCAAGGTGTAACTCATGCAGAAGAATATAACATACTCTACTATGGTCATGCAGGTTACTCAAAGTGAGTAGATTTTTTCATTAACGGACTTCTTGCTATACAAGAGCGTATCCCTCATGCTCATTTCACTTTTAACTTTATTGCCTCCAAGAGGACATCATCTATCATCAAGAGGATCAAGAAAATAGGTGTTTCATCTCTCACTATTAGTCAAGAATTGCCGATCAATGACTTACAAAGATTAATTCTTAGGTCAGATTTAATAGTAGTGCCATCATTGGTAGAGTGATTTGGATCAGTAGTGAGCGAAGTATCTACATTATGAAAACCATTAGTAACAACCTTTGCAGGAGCAATTCCAGAAGCCTCTCGGGGTCAGGTAACATATGTTCCTCCATCTGATACTCCTTGATTAGTACAAGCCGTAGTAGATACCTATACAAGAAAAAATTCTACCAAGAAAGAGCCAATGAAGAAATACTCATGGGATACCTCAGTAGAGGAGTTAGAGAAGGTATATAATCAAAAGTAACATATTGCTACAAAAGACCTCAGTTTTCAATTTGATCAAGTGTCTTTTTGTCCAAGTCTAGTGTTTTTGATTCAATGATTTCGTCTCATCACATATTATGAAATTTCTTTTGGAGAATGATATATGGATCAAATCTTTTGTAGTTGGTTTGGAACTTCTTGGTAGCATCAAAAAAGTTGGTTCTCAATAATTTGGCCCCAAATGCGAGCAATCACAGTTCGGAGACTTTGAAAAAGGCAATAAAAACAAATAAGAGAAAAACAGGTAGTGCAATAAGAGCTGCAACAACTTTGTTTCAATCTTCTCATCATCATGTACTATTGAAGACAACCAAAGCGATAGAAATACCTATTGCCATGATAAACATTTGAACCAAGGTAATAGTGAGTGGCCCAATAGTAAGGTGCATACTAAATATACCTTTAGGAATATCTCTTGGGAAGAGTACTTTCATAGCTGTTGGATAGGAGATTAGTGAACAAAATTATTCATCCATATTATATTCTACTTCAACGATGTCTTCAATCATAGGAGGATAAGGCATAGGGTATGGCATAGGATATGGTCCAGGGGCAGTGATGGTATGATGATTTAGTTCTCACATAGCATAACTTATAATCATATCCATTTCTCGTACATCTACTCAGTAGTTATATGCAAATTCTGGATTGATCATCCAAAGTTTGTAACGAAGATTTTTCAAAATCTCTAACTGTTCATCAGTAGTTCATACTCTTCGTAGTTTATTTTTTAACCATTTCATATAGCTCAAGTTTTCTTCAGATGCTTGTATCATCATACCTAACTCCGTACCTGTACTTTCAGGTATGGAAAAAAGACATTCAAATCTTTCATTACCTCTAAGTATTTCCGGGTTACCACATCTATCATAGTATGCTTCGTATTGATCAACAAATTCATCCAACATACCATAAGGTGTCGTAATGATGTCTACCTCCACTTCTTCTTCACGCTCATTTTTGTATACATACCTGGGTTCAATAAATCAGTCTCTTTGATTAGACCTATAGTATGGATTAGGTGAAGTGACATACAAAATCTCACGATCTTCTAAATCTGTAGATGCAGTACTAAATGTTGTTTCATCAGTGCCTGCGACTAAATTGCTATGTTCATGATGCGCAAGGATTGGCACAAAGAGTGAAAGTCATATAACTCATGAAAGAATAACAAGAAAGTGTTTTAGAGTATGCATTGCTAGTACAGAGTAGATAAATCTTATACTCACATTATAAACACTCAGCCTTTTCTTGTCAAATATGTGGCAGAAATAGTACTGACATGATTACAAAAAAGAAAATATATATATAATATTACAGAATATAAAAAGACTCCCCAGAGTGGGGAATCTTTTAAGGCAAGTAAGTATATACGTGAGTTCTTATTCAACTTCATCCAAAGCTTGGACTTGTCCTGATCTCTCCTTGATTACTTCATCAGCAACATTTTTTGGTACTGGTTCATAATCTGTAAATTCCATACTATAACTAGCTCTTCCTTGTGTTGCAGATCTAAGAGTAGTAGCATATCCGAACATCTCTGCCAATGGTACCTTAGCCAATATTACAGTAGCTGTTCATCTTTGCTCTTGTCCTTGGATCATTCCACGTCTACTACTGATATCTCCCATTACATCTCCAACGTAATCATCAGGAGTAACTACTTCAACTTTCATCACTGGTTCCAATAGTGTTGGACCTGCTTTCATGAAAGCATTTTTGAAAGCTATTCTAGTAGCAACCTTAAAGGCAACTTCAGATGAATCTACATCATGGTAACTACCATCAAAGAGAGCAACACTTACTCCAATGATTGGATATCCAGCTAGAATACCTTGTTTCATTGTTTCTTCAGCTCCCTTTCTAACAGCAGGGATAAATTCCTTAGGAACAGAACCTCCTTTGATCTCATCAATAAATTCAAAGTTATTTCCATCTTCATTTCCACGAATATTTTCAATTCTGATTTCACAGTGACCAAATTGTCCACGTCCACCAGTTTGTCTTTTGAAAACTCCCTCTCCCTCAGCAGTTCATGAGATTGCTTCTCTAAAGGCAACTTGAGGTTTACCAGTTGTTACTTCTACTTTATTTTCTCTCTTAAGTCTATCAACAATAATTTCTAAGTGCAGTTCTCCCATACCAGCAATAATTGTTTGTCATGACTCTTCGTCTGTGTGAGCTTTGAATGATGGATCTTCTTTCATCAATTTAGAAAGAGCCAGTCACATTTTTTCTTGATCTTTTTTACTATTTGGTTCAATAGCAATTGAAATCACTGGATCAGGGAAGTCCATACTTTCTAGAAGTATAGGATCTTTGATATCACAAAGAGTATGTCCAGTAAAAGTATCTTTTAGTCCAAGAAATGCTGCAATATGTCCAGCACCAATCTCTGATATTTCTTCTCTTTTGTTAGAGTGCATCAACAAGAGACGTCCAACTCTTTCTTTTTGACCTGTAATAGGATTCAATAAAGCATCTCCAGATTTGATTATTCCTGAGTAGACTCTTACAAATGTAAGTGTTCCAACAAAAGGATCTGTCATAACCTTAAATGCTAGTGCAGCTGCAGGTTCACTATTGTCAGCTTTTCTAAACATCCCTTCTTCTGTGTTGTCTGGGTTGCTTCCATTTACTCAACCAATATCTAGCGGAGAAGGAAGAAAGTTTACACATGCGTCTAGCATCATTTGTACTCCAGCATTTTTTAGAGCACTACCACATAGTACTGGGTATAACTCATCCTTTAGCACTCATGTTCTGATAGCTTTGATTACTAATTCTTGTGAGATTTCTTCTCCTTCTAAGAATTTCATAGCCAAATCATCATCGAAAGCAGATATTGTATCCAACATACTTTCTCTCGCAGCGTTTGCTTTATCTAGCATATCAGCTGGTATGTCACGTTCTACCTGTTGTTCTCCATTAGCACCTTCAAAAGTATAGTATTTCATAGTAATGAGACTAATGATTCCTGCGAATTCGTCAGCTTGACCAACTGGCATTTGTATAGCAACTCATTTATTTGATAATCTTTCTTTGATTGATTCGAGACACATATTGTAGTCAGCACCAATTTTATCCATCTTGTTTACGAAACACATTCTTGGTACTCCATATTTGTCAGCTTGTCTTCGAACAGTTTCTGTTTGAGGCTGTACTCCATCAGATGATGAGAAAACAACAACAGCACCATCAAGAACTTTGAGAGATCTTTCTACTTCAATAGTAAAGTCTACGTGACCTGGAGTATCAATAATATTGATGTGATGGTTATTCCAGAAACATGTGGTAGCAGCAGAGGTGATAGTAATACCTCTTTCTTGTTCTTGCTCCATCCAATCCATTTCTGCAGCTCCATCATGTACTTCACCGATCTTATGTTTTTTACCAGTATAGTACAAAATTCTTTCTGTAGTAGTAGTTTTTCCTGCATCGATATGAGCGATGATACCGACATTTCTCACTCTGTCGAGTGGTGTGTTTTCATTAGCCATTTGTTGTTCTTATGTTACGCAAATATAAAAATTCGACCTTGAAGGTCTATACTAGTCATGTATATACCAAACTAAGCTATGGTTACAAGCAAAAAAAACGTTATTTAGCAGCTGATAGCTCTACGATAACATAGATTTTATTTTGATGGCATTGTTGACCATACGATGCTTTATGTTTTCTAAATAGGCAGCAGGATCATCACAGTTAGTAGGGACTTGTTCTTCTAAGGTCAAAGTATGACCAGAAATGGGGTGAGTCAGTGGTTCTATGTCTGTTGTATCAATGGCATTCAATTGTTCCAAAAATCAAATGATACTATCTAAGTTTTTCTGTAGTCATTCATTATCATCTTCAGTGAGATTGATGTTCGTTAGTTTCATAAGTTTTTGTAAGTCTTCTTTTCCAAGTAGTGTCATAGCATGCATATACTGCTAAAGAGTATGAGAAATTGTAGATTTGTTGAAGATGCTTGCAAGAAAAAACATCATCAGTAGATTCATATTGTTTATCTGATAGTACTACTAGATATGTTCATGAGGTTCCTACTCATTATGCTGCTACTTGTCTGAATGGTCTCACCAGTCTATAGCTATGAAGCAACCACACAAGATGAAGAGCTGATGCAAGCAGTAGAAGAAAAGCTTAATCAATATGCAGCGAACAATGATATGCTCCGTCGAAATTTTCTCAAACAGCTACTGACTCTAGAAGAAACTTACTCATCAAATGAACGTCTCAAGTACCTCTTGTGATCACTAGCTGCAACAATGCACCAACCATTACTAGACAAAAAAGCTAGACAGGAAAATGAAGTACAAGCTATGTCTACTACATTTTTTGATGAATATAGCTCGCAGATGAATGGTTTAGTATCGTTGCCAGATGCATGTTTTGCTCTTTATGACTACGTAGATACACTAAGTCGATTGTATGATCATCCTACTAGTTTGTTACAGGCAGTTTGGTACAGAGAGTCAGATTGTCGCCAATCAGGTACAAATAACTGATGGTGACCATTCCAAATCATCAGTAAGGATTATGGAACAAACGATTTATCTCTCGGTGAGTTTTTTGGTGCAGTAGAGGATTATCTCGCATTTAGCAAAGAAAAACATGATCGATATGCAAACGCAAACAGGTCTGAAGGATTAGTGGTAGAATTATGATACGACAATCGATCTATGTCAGGAGTGATATATCACTCAGCACTATACAACTGATTATGATGATGAAACATCTGGTGAGAAATACGACCTGCTGCACCATCATATGTGTATGATAATTTTGGAGACAATTTCTCATGAGCATCAAGAAACGGTATTGTTACATCAATGTTGAGAGCAATAAGTACTCAATAATAGTTATGATCAGTTGTCGAAGTTATGTAAGTCATAACGTTCTATGATTCGGATGAGCAGATTCGCATAGTTGGGGTCAGTAGCGTATCACGCTTTTTTGAGTCACTTAGCTCGTCATTTATAGTCTGTGCTTTCTAATTCCCACAGAGCAGCATAGTTGTCTTTTTTTAAGAATCTGCTATGATCAGAGAAAGAGGCTAACGCTGAAGGGTAAGTCTTGTATCTATCATTAGAATTTTCCATGCTATCATGATACTTGACGCAATGCCCAGGAGCACAATTTCTTCATCGACATTTGATACCAAAAAAATTATTATGACCTTTAGAGAGTGACGATTTACCTTCGTCTGACTCAAGCATAGATTGTGCTAAGGTAATGCTAGCAGGTACTCATGACGAGCGCATATCATCAATAGCAGCACGAGAGTATTTTTGAACAAAGGCCATTCTTTCTTTATGTGCTTCTTTTTTTTCATATTCTTTTCAAAAAGATAGAGTCATTTCTTTTAACCAAAATGTAGTGTTCGTTTGTGATGATGCTACTATTTTATCAAAAGATAGATCTAATGTGTCTCCAGCATGAAACTGAGTTTTAGGATATCCATTGGGCAGAAAAAAGAAGTTATGGTGAAAGTGTTTCACGATAGTGAGAAAGAGGTTATAGCGACTTTCTTCTGTATTTAGTTCGGGATAGTGTTCAGAGATGATAGTATCAACATCATGCCCCTCATAGATTTCTTTTTTGATCTGTGAGTAGGGCGTTTGTCATGATTTAATAGTAACTGTAGTGATGCCTTCATTATTACTTTCCAGGTTATTATCGATGAGTTGATCTGAATCAGACTGATGAGCAGTATCTGCTACTACCTCACTTGCAGCTAATTTGGGGGTTATATCAGATGGTTGTATAACTCTTACGTTTTCTATCTCTGGTACATGGCTCACAGAATTATCAGTTGCAGAAGCAATTGAATCCAGTGGAAAGATCTGTTCAGCAGTATCAAAAGTTTCAACATAGCTACTTGTATCTGAGGATGCCTGAGCTGATATGCTCATCTGACTTCCTGTTTTCTTCTTTGATCCAAGAGTGAGTAGTAATCAAGCTATACCAATCAGAGCAGCATTTTTTGCATGAGGTTCAAGTTGTTTGACACCATTTTTGAGCAACTGAGCCAACTCTTGGCTCTCAGTAGCTATATGTTGCTGTATGTGGGGAAGGACATCGACTAGTTTGTCATATCCAGCGTTCATGGCACGTTGCAATAGAGGGAGCAACTTTTTGGTTTTTATCTCATCTTCACTATTACTCGCGGTAATTTCTTCGATTTCTTTCGCAGTCGCCTCCCATGAGAGTTCTTCAATCTTGGTTATAGTTCTGATGAGCTCAGCGCCTATCCATCATCGGTTCTCTTCGTAGAGTTGTATATCATCCAAGCCTTTGATATATGCACTATCATAGTTGTCATGGTTTTGATATTGTTTTGAAATATCATTCAGTGCATGGATCAGGATAACCAAATCATTATTTTCTCGACTGACGATAGGAGAAACACTTATTCCCCAAGATGAAAAATATGCTCATACGTCTTCTGCAGAAGGTTCTTCTTGTCTAGTGATGAGGTCATGTAGTTCATTTATCTCAGTATATTTTGATTTGCTCTCTGGAGCAAATGCTACTCAAGAATACATAATCATAGTAGACATGTGTAGAAGTAAATCTAACAGTCTAAGTATACTCCTAGATGCCTATTCTGTCAATCTTCTACTCACATACGTACCATCTGACACATATCAGATTTTGTGATAGAATCAACGTACTCATACTCAAGAGATGACAACTAATTTTTCAAATCATGATTTTTGAGCAATATGCTCTGCTATAGTCATCAGCTGACTACCAAGACCCGTATGTTGGATAGATGTTGTTTCTAGAGAGGAGAGAGGTGAAAGTCACGCAAGTTTTCCGTACACATGAAGTTCTCTAATCATAGCTGATGTTGGTCATAGCGCTTCTCGTTCTACTGTTTGCTCTGGATCTGGCAAGAGGAGTCTGGTAAATCCATATAAGTAACCTAATGAATCTTCAAAACTGATAAAGAACTCACGTCATACAGACGAGACATATTCTCTTATGACAAGATTGTTTTGATTACTTTCTTCTAGTACTGCTGGCATGCCTTTGTAGCGGATAGATCTATGCTTGATCTCTCTAGACCTAGTATCTAATGCAACAAAGTTTCTGTAGCTAACGATATCTGGATCATGTCATACAATAGATGTCTGCATCTCTTGTGGTCACAATGCAGTCAGCGAATATGCCTTTAGCCAGTTATCAAAAGACTCAAACAAATGATAATTTGCATAGAGTTTTGAGTAGAGGTGTGCTGACTCTTCAGTTTCCACTATTTTTTCTCTAATTTCTTTTCTTGTGAGTTGACTTAAGTTGGTGACA
Source organism: bacterium (assembly GCA_020631605.1). Taxonomy (GTDB): domain Bacteria; phylum Patescibacteriota; class Gracilibacteria; order Absconditabacterales; family Absconditicoccaceae; genus JAHDGZ01. The sequence continues at coordinate 12,491 of JAHDGZ010000008.1, read as the reverse complement.
CTACTTCACGCAACAATTTCAGTAGATGGAATATCTCTGATAAGTCTTTTGATTCTTGTATAAGGCGGGATGATATGTTGAAATGTCTCCGATATGATTTTTTTGATAACTCAAGTTTCTAGTGGTTTGTATGTACCAGCTTTGTACAAATCATGTAGTTCGGTATTGGGAATGACTGAGGTGGGGTAAAATTTAATTTCATCAGGCTTCACAAAAGGATCATCATACACATCATGAAATGTTTTGATATCTTTTTCATATGTAGATGTGTATAAGCCAGGCATCAAATGTACGGACATTTTAAATCCATATTGTCTGAGTTTATGAACTGCCTGTCTACTACACTCATGATCATGTCATCTTTTGTTGGCCTTGAGTACTGCATCATCAGAACTTTGAATCCCCATCTCTAGTCTAGTCACTCATAGTTTTCTCCAAAAGCGACAGTTCTCGTCCGTTACATATTCTGGTCTTGTTTCAACAGTAAGTCATATAATTCTACTTGATCACGTCTCATTAATTTTCTGAGATTCTTCGATAGTTTCTGGATACTCGATTTCGTAATCTTCCACGGTATAGCTTAGTGCTTTTTTTTGATCACTCTTGAGTGAGACATGTGTATAAAATTCTGGGAAAGTATTACAGGCATCATACAAGCTTTTTACGAAAATCTCTTTGTATTCTTCTGGATACACATCTCGTGTTCATCATAAGATAATCATCTCTATTTTATCAATTTTATGTCCTGTCATAGTGAGACTCAATAGCCTGTTATAGACCTGTTTGATGGGATCAAAATTGTTGAGCAAAGCTCTCATGGCACCAGGTTCTGTATTGATATAACTCTTGGGCATAGTGAAGTCATTGGGACAGAAAATACACTTTCCTGGACACCAAAAAGGTTTGGTGAGTACTTGTACAGAAACAATACCTGACTGACTTCTAATGGGACTTTTGGTGAGTAGTTTCTCAATTGATTCTTGAGGCTCTATTTCACTATCTTTGACCATCTGGTTGTAGGTTGCAATCAACTGTATATTTGACGGAATATCTTGTAACTTCATCTCACGAGCAAATTGTCTCTTGAGGTGAACAAGATCATCTTTGTTGGTGAGTTTCGAACTATTGATGGAATGTATAAGCGATTCGAACATAGAGAACGATCATGATTTGTATAAATGCTAGTCCTTATCTTTGGTGTTCTTCATATCTTTCATCTGCATAGCATGCTGTTTCAGATACAGGAAGTGACCCAAGAACCAAAAGAAAGTTGCAAGGGAAGACTCGAACGCAGGTCCTAAGTCTACTCATTGTTCATCTCATCATACCGTAGTACTTATTCATCGGAAGATTGCAAACAATCGGGATGCTCACGCTAGTCATTGTATATCAGCAACTTCACGACTAAGTTTCCTCTTGGTAGGGATATCTTGTTGTAGCACTGATTGTAGAATTTGCTTGAAGCCAGATAGTAAGGGCGCCATATCTCACAACAGACTCCATCACTCTTTGTTTTCAATATTCCAAATTGCTTGAAATCACTCTTTGCTCATCAACTTTTGTCATGAGTCCAATCAGATTTTTTGATTCCTATACTTATAGAATGCATCTCTTTCTTTTTTCATTTTGCTGATTCGTAGTGTAGGGTCTTGATCATATTTGTCACGGTATAGAGCAGCAGCTTTTTCTATAGAGATAGGTCGTTCTTTTAGCTCATCATACAAGCTCACTAGGTGTGGAGGTATGCCTGCTTTGAGTATCAGAAATCAAAGTAGTCAGGTGAGTGTTGATTTGGCATCAAGATTGACTTCACCAGTGGTGAGAAAGATATCATATAAAGAACTCAACATCAATGCTCCTCATGTAACGCCTATGATGCCAGAGTAGAGGTGTGCTTTTCATCAACGTGTTTTCAGGTCTACAGGTTTCCCAGAAATCCATTGAGATCATAGTATCGCCTCAGAAAGCATCTTAGACGAGCCCATTCATACAGGAGCAGCATTGAGTGCTCTCGTGACAAGGACTAGTTGATCTTTTCTATCCAGAGCTCGAAATAAGTCCCACAGTTCTTTGCGATACATAACAGAATCAGCTGCCAGTGTGAGTGCTTTATTCGGGGCATTAAGTACAGGATTAATGACCTTAGTTTGTGTCAGTGCTCTAAGATATCGATTAATATCATATCTCTTGTGAGAGTCAGTCATATAGTCTTCTATGTGTTGTTCATAGAGTGCTCGTGTATCAGCAATCAACGCTCATAGTTGTTCACCATGTTCAATAGTTTTATGGAGTTTTGTAGTAGCATTAATTCTTAGGTCTCGGATGGCAGATCATAGTTCTTCATGAAGATGAGATCTGATGGTGGTATTTGTCGCATATCCTTTTGTCAAAGAGAAAAGTTGCTGAGAAGTATTTTCCCCAACAGCAAAAAGATGTTCTCATCAGTCTATGAGCGCTAGAGATAGGGCGTCTATATATCAACTAATGATCTGTAGTGGTATGCCAATATGATCATGTAGTTTTGCTTCGATTTTATTCTTATCAAACCACTGAGTTCCATCTCAGTCGTTAGGACTAAACTTGCGTTGCAAAGGATCCATATAATTGCTACAGTAAAGAAGATAACGTGATACATATATTATTAATTAAGTCAAGAGAAATGGTCTACTGTGGAAACCAAAAAGCGATGAAAAGACTACAAGAAAATTTGGAGAGAGGAGACGATTTCCCTTTTTTGCTGATCCATGGACCAAATAAATTGTGAAAAAGACAAGCAGCGCTTGAGGAAATCAAAAAGAAAATAGGATGATACTCACAAGACTTTTTTCATATGAGGAATTGTTCAGAAGAATTAGGGAAGAAACATACCATTAAGGTAAATAATTCGGACTATATTGACCTACCCAATGGATTAAAATATCATGATGCGTGAGCAAGACAGTTGGTGCATCGGTTGATCAAGTCTCCAGCATGATGAACCAAGTATGTACTGATAGAAGATATTGAGAGAATGTCATTGTGAGCAATCAATGCATTACTCAAAGCGATGGAAGAACCTCTTCCAGGAAGAAAAATAATCGCAACAACCCAAAACAAAGACTCTCTACTCAAGACTATTCTCTCCAGAGCAACACTCATCCCTTTTGTGTTAGTCCCAGATGAGACAATACGTACTTGTTTTGCTTCTCACTGAGATGAGATGACCGAGGAATTGTTGCAGTTTGCATGAGGGAGACCAGGTGTGGTAGAGGAGTTTCTCACTAATCCTGACAAGCGAGTAGATATGCAATCCCACTATCTCAAGATACAACAATACTGGACAAAAAAGGAACCTGTAAAACTCTACAAGCAACTACAACAGGTAGAAAAATCATGACAAACACAGCGAGTGATAGATGCCCTACTCATATGGCTGCAGCAGAAAAAAGATTTTTCAAGTGCTGACCAGGTGATCAAAACACTTCGTATGAGACAATCAAATGTAGCAATAGATACGCTGCTTTTTTCCTTAGCATGTATGAGACAATAAATTTACCACTTCTACACAAGCCAAGATGGCAAAAACCAAACAGAAAACCTGTATACAATATGCAATGCACTATCTCAGTCGTTACCCAAAGACTGAGTGGGAGATGGGTCTCAAATTATTAGAAAAATGATATCCGGAAGAGGAGATAGCAGAGAGTATGGAGTATCTCAAAACCAATAATTATCTCGATGATAAACATTTTGCTGACGCTTACATCTACAGTGAAGTGATCAAAAAATGAAAACCATTACAGTCAGTCAAAGCAAAACTCTATAGCAAGCATATAAGAGAGGAAGCGCTTGAGGAAGTAATAGAAGAAAACGAATCAGATATCGCCAAAGGGATGCAACAATGAATTATCAAACAAATTGATAAACGCAAAAAAAGGGGAGAGGATCCCGTTGAAATCATCCAAAAGTTGCAACGTCAATGATACCACTTCAATCTGATCAAGAAGACTATTGAAGATAGAGCGGCATGATTGCTAGATTAGCCTTAGTCTACTTTGCTAAATTTCAATTTGTTACCTTTAGCTTCTCTAAAAAAAGCATCAACGCCAGAGAGAGCATCCAAAATGATGTCGCTAAAATCATCTACAGAGAGATCGTCAGCGTCAGCGCGGTTCATTTTGATAGTTCGTGTGTTAGGGTCAACTTTTGCAAGTGACTCAATTTCTAGATCTCGCCATGTGAGGAGTTTATATCATTCAACACGATAGTAGAGTTCATCACTTCATGCTTGTTTGATATGAAATCACTTTTTGTCTACTCGAAAGCTATAGTACTCATTGAGTTGAATAGTATCACTGCGTTCATCTGTTTCACGATCAAAAGAGAATGTGTCGGCTACAGTACACAAGCTATCTCTAATTTGTAGTAGTGAAGGTTTTTGCATAGAGAGTGCGAGGTCTAAACTAATAGTATCTGTTTGAGCCGATACACTCATATTGAGTCATGCAGCAACTAAGGTGATAGCTGTAGATTTATTCATTGATATGTTATAGTATATATACCCAAAAGAATATCATTCTAGCACAGAAAGGCAATCAGATTACTTGTTATTCTTCTTGTAATTGTGTATGTGTACAATTTTACCTTCTGAGTTGTTTGTATTAGAAGTAGGAGGAAGGCTGTCCGTTTTTTTTGATCAAGGTACTACTTTCATCTCACGAGTCTGTAGATAGTAATTGATATGTTCCCATATTTCCTTCGTTAAGCCAGTTTCAGGATAGACTGGGATGTGTTGAAAACAGTCTAAAGCAAACTCATGTCATGATTCTTCAGGTGAAAGTGCATAGTATCGTCCAAGACAAAAATAGTATAAATTTGATAGTGTTTCTGGAAGATCAAATTTATCAATCAATTTTCTAATTTTGAATAGTTCTTCATCAATAATTTCAAGATTGGCAGTTTCACAATCTAAACAAATCATGATAGCCTGCAAGTTGTGGGCCACACTATCAATGATATCAATATCTTCAAAATCTTCATCAGGATTGATAGCGTAGAGCTCTTCAAATCAGATATTAGTAATGATCGTATTCATAGCTGCAAAAGCCTCATTGTGATCTCCTGCGTATCGCTGCGACATACCTTCAAAATACATCCATTTCTCCGACTCTTCTCGGTTTTTATCAATAGTACTGGTATGTTGTGTGCTCAGGGCAAGTCAGTATGCACCTGCAGCTTGTTTTCGATCTTGCTTTTCAAAATAATAGTCTCCCATCAATGCATAGCAACGACACACACATAGGCTTTGATCAATAGGCAAAATTTTGTTGACGCTATCTTGATCATGAGGTTCAATAGTCATAAGAGCCTTTTCTAAGTGTTCTAGTATCTGCGACTCTTGGGGTTCAGTGAGCTCACCAGCTTTCATAGCAGTAAAATAGTAGAGTGCCATCATATAGTCATTGTGAGGGTTCTCACTATAGTTCTCTCTTGAACGGTTGATCAGATGGGCAAACGTATTGCTTTTGTAGAGCTTAGGTTCTATCGTCAAAAAGATACGTGCGATATCATAAGGAGCAGTTTTGTCTTTGAGAAAATCATAACCAGCATGGTAAGTGAATAGCTGTTCTGCGATCTGTGGCTCAAAAGCTTTCGAAAGACCATGTTTCAATCATGTGAAATCTACAAGAAGCGATTTTCCATGAAGTACAGGTATTTTTTTGACTACGGATTCCAGTAGGTCTTGAGATTCTAGTGCTTGTTGTAGATTCATAGATTGAGTAAAGGAATCAAAAAATAGTGAATTATCAATAAACTAAAAAAGAAAAAAGTCAATAGAAAAGAAGACTCTCCTGTAGTGGAGAGTCTCATGAGTAAGCATATGTGAGGGTAGTCAGTGACTACTTTCTATTTCAACCAAATCCTTGGTTTTGACCTCTTTTACCTTTTTTTCATTTGTTGCGTTTTTGAGGTAGTTCACCATTTTCAGCATAGTATTGAACAGCACTATCAAATCTTTCTTGAAGTTGTTCAGTAGTAGGCTCAGTTCTTACTTTTTTGTTAGATCTATCATCAGATCTGAAAGATTCCATAGTCTCTTGTTTTTCAGAGATGATACTTTGGAAGCTTGCGAAGTCATTGTTCTGGACTGCAACCTCCATTTTCTCTTTCAATACGTCTAGAGTTTGTTTTCTCTCTACAAGCGCATTAAATTCTTCTTCGGTAGAAACTTTTTCCAGCTTCTTATCTCCAGCAGCATTTTTAAATGCTTCGTAGTCACCAGCTTCTATAGCTGATTGTACAGCATCTTTTTGTGCGTTGCGTTCCAGCATCTCATTAAATTTCTCTTCAGAAATTTTTTCTTGTGCAGCTGTTGGTACGAGAGAGTAGTCTCCAGCATCTATAGCATCTCTTACTGCTTGATGTGTAGCTTTTCTTTCTATCATTTGTTCAAATTTCTCTTCAGAAATTTTAGTTTGTGATTCGTCAGAAAGAAGAGAGTAGTCACTAGCTTCTATAGCTGATCTAACTTCAGTCTTTTCTGCTGAAGGAAATGCATACATAGTTCCCATAACAGAACCTCATAACACTGCACCTGCAGCTATAATCAACGATTTTTGTAAAGTATTCATAATAGTAAGTAACAAAGAATAAAGGGTTGAATTCATCTATACAGTATTATAGTTCCAACAGGGTAAGAAGTAGTCGAGTGAGTACTGTACTCCGCAAGAGGTAACTGCTGATGAGCAAGGAGGAGTATAGTTATGTACCTTAAGAGAAACTTAATCTCTTGTCTAGTCACTATAGATAGTCTTATAATATAGCTCTAACAGGGTAAGAAGTAGTCGAGTGAGTACTGTACCCTGCGAAAGCGACTGCTGATCGAGCAAGGAGGATGATAACTAATCACCTTAAGAGAAACTTAAACTAACCCAAAACAAGAATGGTTGACAATATCATCTAAAAATATATAAGAAAAATTCAAAATCAAAAAAATCAAAATAATGAGTAGTATGGAAAGACAACAAGAAACAACTCAAGAAGATCTTGACGAAAGAAAACAATTAGAGCCAACTTTCTGTTCATTGTTGCTAGTATGGTTCACAATTGCATTGAAAAACTGGTTTATTAGTGGTGCTATCTTTTAGGATAGTAAAGCTACGAAAGAACAGAATACCTTCACCATGGAAGTATATCCCGTTGTGTTGGTTATCTAATCTCACAACGGGATCTCCTTGTGAGATTTTTAAATAAAAGAAAATCATATAGTAGTTGACAAAAAGAAAGAAATATATATAAAATGGGCTCACGCAAATAAAAATAGGAATGGAAACACAAGAAAAAAACAATGCAGTTGGTAATTACAAGTATGCCTCAAAGTTAAGTTTTTATCTAGCTGGACTCTGTGCAGTTGGCGTAATGTTAATATTGTTGGTTGTCTTGAATGTACCAAGCAATCAAGAAAGAGGATACATCAATGCTCAACAGAAAAAGTTGTCAGAGAACAACGCTTTTGTACTCGTACAAGGATTTAAGAAAGAAGGAACATCGGTTGATGTACCAGAGATTAGAGTCATAGTTCCAAAGGATGAGTACCCTTTGAGTAAAACTGGATCGTTACGTATCAGCAACACAGGCTATCGAAACTTCTATACAAGAGTAAAAGCAAGTGGTATAGTGACTTGGGATCAGATCATGTTAGGTAAAATCAAGAATGGTAGAATTACTGGTACAGGTAGTGTTTTGTCTAAAAGAATACCGTACTATGCAGACTTTGTCTCATTTACAGGTGAAACTATTCAAGTACAAACCTATGATCGCAAACCTGATAAAGATCAGATCTATGTGTTAGTCAGGAATGAATTACAAGATCACACAGAAGTAGAGTTTCAAAAAAACAAAAGACCATTTGTAGAAAAATTTGAGTCTCTGTAATGCCTATCACAATGGAAACATATCCCGTTGTGCTGGTTATCAAATCTCACAACGGGATCTCCTTGTGAGATTTTTCAATAAAGAGAAAAACCTAATGGGTTGACATAAAGAAGAAATAAGGTATAAAAAATTGATAAAAAAAATGCTAATTAAAAAATAACTAAAAAAACAACAAACAGAATATGGTATTTAAAAAAACAAGTCGAGTGAGCCTTTTGGCAGCTTGCGTACTAATCTTAACATGTGGACTGACTTCGTGCAATCAGGAATTACATGAAGACTATTTGAAAGTAAAGTATGTAGGAAATGAGTTCATTTCTGAACAGGGACAATACGTCACCGTAGCTACTTTTAGAGTAGAGCCAACATCATCCACTACTGTAGAAAGAGTAATGTACAAGGTAGTGATGGAAAAGAAGAAGTATAACTCTATCAAGAAAGAAGTAAAAGAAAGAGGAAAAACTGATGAGTTAAGAATTAGATCTATGCACCATGGAGGCCTTTATACACTTTGTGAAGAAAGAGGTTTTGGTCGAGAGAACAAGTTAGTCATTTGGTTCCCAACGTCTAATCAGATTCCGGCAAAGTCTATTTCATCAAAAGCTTTTCCAAAACCTCACTATATAGTAAAGATGAAAAATTATAGAGGAGAGGTAAAGGAGCTGAGAGTTGATACACTTGGCTATACACCACATGCAAAGTACCTAGCTGAAGCAGGTAGGAAAAATTGTTTCAAAATGACAGCTTTGTAATAAGAAACAAGGTAAGTCATCAGCCAGACAACAAAAAATCGATACAGCGATATAAACCCGTTGTGTTGATTCTATAATCTCGCAACGGGATCTCGTTGTGAGATTTTTTGATTAAAAAAATAGTAAATTGATTGAGAGATTGAGATTTTTTTGTTAGTATTTTTTGACAACACATAAGTCATTTGTTGCGTTGATTTTCTGGTAAGTAAAAACACAAATACGTTTGTTTAGTAGAATGTCAATAGATGAAAAATACCTATGTTTTAGCAAAGAAAGAATCAGATCCTACAATCTCAAATCTGGAGTCACAAGGAGAGCTGACCTATGCGGGTGAGCAGTATGAGATGTTGTCATTTTTTGCTACTGTTAGTGATTATTATCAGTTCAAGCGCTCCAGATACAAAAGAAAGAGAAAGGAGATAGAGATAGCAAAACTATTTTCAATGTCATTGACCGATACAGAAGAGAGTAGTGAGCATCTATCTAGTCTTCGCTTTGAGCTAATCAAAAACATCAAGGCTGAACACAACCAGGAAATCTTACGTAACAAGAGAGAAGCTCTTGCGCCAGAAGCTCCTGATGTGATTAGATCCCAACTGCAAGGTCTCTGAGTCACCAATGGTCTCGAGCTTATGAGACTATGAACTAGAAAAGCGAGACAGCTTCCATCTCCCTATGTCTCAGCTTTGCTAGGTTACTATTGTCGTGAAATTAGCGTAGATGACCTCAAAGAGATTGGCTATGCTCTCTGACGAGATTATCTAGAGGATATTAGAGAATTGTTGAAAGAGTGATGAGTAACATCTTGTACAGATCTTTTGGAGTTGTGAAATGCAAACATCCTACAACAATTTGGCTCTGCGATAGTCAATTATGTGGTGAGAACAGAAACAAGGCTGAAGAGAAGCCAGGTCTATAAGTTTGCTCAAGCATTAGGGTGGAGTTTGGAGGAAGACTACAGAAATGAATTTGAAAAAATCTGAATCACCAGTGCTTTGGAACTGATGAATGCACATCAAGATACCATCAAGTATAGCTGACACAAGCGATGAGGACTCAAAATGATGCTAGAAACTGATGACACCTACTTGTCTTTCAAACATAGAGAAGCAATAGCTAAGAAGTTATGATGGGATCTAGAGAAAGAGATTTTTTTATTATGTCAAAAGGCATCAAATCAAGGTACTCCAATTGCCCAAGTATTCAAACAGAATCTCTCAAACAAGAAAGTGATACCTGTCTTCAATCAGATAAGAGCAGCATTGAATCAGGAGATGGAATCAGATGTCGTAGATTATCTCCTAGAGGAGTATAGAAGTCTAGCAGTGCCAGATACACCGCATAGAAACTGATTTATCAAGTTTCTCGCGAGGTGATCAGAAAAGTCGCTCTCCCAGATAAGGCTTTATGGATGATTGATTCTAGGTAAGAGTATTGGGAAAAAAAATGGATTAGACCAATACATCAGGTTTGGTATTCGATTGTATCCAGATTTTTTTGTGAGACATATTCTTTCATTTGATGATGCCCAGCAGGAGATGAACTCAGAGAGAGTAGTAGAGATGTTGGAGAACAAAGATCTTAATTTTGTTAGATCAGCGGTAAAGAATATGCCACTCAAGGTGTGGTGAAAACATATTAGTACTTACTTAGATGACAAGACACTGTATTTACTCTTACTCAATTTTGTAAATCGCATTACTCAGTCTCAGCTAGTGTTTTCACAAATACTCGGAGATAGTGATAGTGTCAAAGATATATTGCTTGCGACAGTCAAAAATTGACAAGGATCGGCAGATCGACTGTTTGGAAAAGCAGATTTTGATCGTCATCTCCAGAACAAAGAAAACTATGACTACTATATGAGAGGAGCGATGAAATATTGTAAGTTTGATAAGAACAAAGCTGAGGATCTGTTGCATGATTTTTTTGCAAATATTGCTGGCAAGAATAGTTACTGACTCTATCGTTGGACATGATACAAAGCGACTGCAACACTTCGTAGTTATTTGTTTAGAGCATTGAAAAACTATTTTTTATCGACTATCAAACAGCAGAAGATAAACACAGTAGATATTGATGAAGTATACGGAACAAAAAATGACTTGTACACTGAACAAGAGCATGATATTCACTATGGAGAGACACAGATAACAAGCCTAGCAGGTATATTGAAGCATGCTATCAAACAGCTACCAGCAAAGCTGAAAACCGTTTTTGTGCTGCAACAAAGAGGCAAGAGTATTCTGGAAATAGCAGAAGAGTATGATATCACCGAGTCAGCAGTAAAAATGAGACTCAAACGTGCAAAAGAGACACTCAAGATCTACCTTCAAAAGCATCATAGTGACAATGATCTGATACAAGAGTTTAGTAGGAGAGAATAATTTTCTGTATATGAGAAGAGACGGAAGTGCAATACATTCCGTCCCATCTTACTGCTGTTCACTAGCCATAATCCATATGCCTATCATTACAAGAGTCACACCAACGCATTCTCTCATAGTAGGGAATTGTTTTTCCATGATAGATCCTACGATCATCGCAAAGACTGGTATGAGTGATGTAGTGGTTACAATCAATATTTTTGCGTTATCTTTGCCGAAAAACTGACTGTACATAACCAGACCAACAGAGTTGCACATCCCAGCCATGATTGATATGAGGATCACCGTAGCAATTGGAACCTTAAACTCATTGATAGGAGTAAATTCCTGAAAGAAGTAAGGAGCTAATGTGATCACCATAACAATAATCATGGGATATGGCTTAGGTAATTCATGTTTACCTAACAACAATGGCCACGTAGCGAACAACAAAGCAACAATAATTGCGTTTGTTAAATTCATAATGAAGCAGTTTGGTTTAGGTTTTGATAATAAATAAGAAAAAGATTAAGTCAATATGTGTTGTAACTTAGTGACAACAGCTACTTCAATCTCTTCCTCTTGATTTAAAATATAGATATGTTAGAATGTCAATAGTTGCGGGCTATTTAATAGAAATAGATAGAGAAAAATGAAAAGCAGTCCTCTCTGCGCAACTAGGACAGCAATTACAATATATTAAAACTGAATAACACCATGGAAGACCATGCCCTTACGAAAGGAAAAAGAAGAAAAAAACAGCTTAACGGCTTATTAAAACAAGTATTACATTCTGTAGATCCAAACTCTTTGACTCCAAGTGGTCACTTAGTTGTGCCAGGAGTAACAAAGTTTGTGGGATTTGATGCAGATAAACAGACTGCAGTTGATCGATTTGAAATTCGTTTGCCATTCAAAAACGGAACATCAGCTGATTTAGTGAATATGACGACAAAGGCAGTTGAAAACATGACAGAGACTTTTCAAAAAGTGCTAAAAGCAAAAGATACTCTGGTCTTGAAACATACTGTTGGTACGAAAGTCATGCCAGATAAAATTCTGATTAAGTAATGTCAATGGGAATTCAGCATAAGACTCCATTGGCATCAGAATTGTTGCTCAAGATTTTACGAGAAGTCTTCTCAGGAACAGAAAGTACAGTAGAAGAAGAGAACACTTCAATCTGCAAGAATCAAGGATTGAGCATTACTGGTAATAAGTTGCTGAAACCAGAATTTATTATCAAAATTACTATCAATTCATCTGCAAGGAAGTTTGATAAGACGGTATTGCTTACAGCCTTGAACCGGAGGAAAAAAGATTTCACTCACATCTTTTTCGTCCAAGAAGACAGAGTACGACTTATTATCCAACAAGGTGCATTTCTACACTATGGCAAACCTTGGTTGGGACCACAAGCTTACCTAAGTGGCCGCTAAAGCCTAACTAGGAAAAAGAA
>JAHDGZ010000007.1 GCA_020631605.1 bacterium | reverse complement strand
TGTCTTTGCTATGAGTGGTAAAGGTAAGCAATCATTATTGTATTGCTTCTTCTTTCTCTACAGCCTCAACAATTTCGTCTAGGAAGTCTTCAATCATCTCTAGATCATCCTCAGTAATTTCTTCTTTTGCTTCTCATTCTACTTCAACAACTTCTCCGTTATTAGTAGGGAGAACTGTATCTACTACAGCATCTTTTGATCCAAATACACCTGTCAGTCGTAGTACAACTAGGACAATGATTAGAAGCAACAATAGTCGTCTAAATGCTTTTTTCATTTTTTTGATTCACAATTGAGTAAAATATCTTTAGATGTAACCTACACTTATCGCTTCTAAATGCAAGTTTTCTCGCTTGTTATCATACAAAATATGATCTAGTTTTTGCATCTAGCAATCAGGCAGAAAAAACGATCACAACGTCATCACTACTTGTCTTGTTAAACATCTGATGAAGTTCTCTCTCTTCTACTACTAAGGTAGCGCCCACTGATGTCGCTACTGTAGCATGCAATTGTGTAAAAGATTGCACCTCTCCAACACCGAAAACTTTGTCAGCTAGTGGTTTAATATCATCAAATGACTCTCTCGCATGATATACCGGCATCATATATGGTTTGTCAACAACGGTGAATACTTCTCCAAATCAGTCCCAAAGCGACAAGAGCCTCTGTGCTTGATGTGGTTCGATAACTGCCACGATTTGTTTGTCTGGAAACTCTTCCTTGAGTGATGAAAGTGCATGCTTGATCGCAGCAGGATGATGTCCATAATCTGTATAGACACTTGCTCATCAACTGGTTTTTCCTAAAAACTCCATCCTTCTTCACAATCATGAAAAACTTTGCAATGATTCATCTATCTTCTCCTCTTGTATGGTTGCTATTTGCTTCAACAAACCTTTTGTGAGTCAGCCATTCAATGATCGATGATAACCAAACAATCTATCACACTTTCCTTGTCGAAGATCTACAAAGGTAGTCTTTTCCATAGCCTCTTTCTGCAATGCTTGAGACAATGATGATCACTGAATAGCCTTACTTATACTCTTTTCTTCCTTGAGAACCACTACTGATTTTTTTGATTGCAAGATTGCTTTAACCATTGCATCATAGTAGTGCTCTTGGGTTGTGTAGTAGTCCTGATGATCATATCCAATATTGGTGATGAGTAGATGATCATAGTCATACATCAGCATATGTTCTTTGTGCTCACACGCTTCCAAGATGAAAAGATATTTTTTAATCAATGCAGAATCTACTAATTTCCCTGTGAGCATCTGCGTGACTAACTTTTGGATATCGTTCCTTGTTCCTTGTTTTTCTGAAAGAATGAGGTTCGTATTATCATAATCAACCAACAAAGCTCATACAATTCATAATCAAAAATTCGGCAATAGCTCTTGTGTTACCTTGATAGCCATTCATGTCGTGCTACTCTTTCCGTTTGTTCATGTGATTGCTACTGTGACAAATAGCTTACTGATCTCTGCTATACACTCATTGTATGTCCAGGGACGATGATGATGTTTGAGATTCTGGCTTTCGTATGCAAATGATTGCTGCAGTTCTTTTGTGAGTTTGATTGCTTCTATATCTGAATAGATAACCACATCATTTGGTTGCACGTCATATGTACCATGCTCGAAGCGCATCTCTATTCACAACTTAGTCAACTCATCGGTCATTTGGTTATTGCTGTTGTTGATACCAACAATGTTCGTAAATCATGTCTGATGAAACAAACGTGCAAGCGCAGACATACCGGTTCATCATATACCTACCAAGACTATATTGTTCAACTGAAATGCCATTTGGTTTCTTGATTACTAAATATTTCATATACTCTAGGTTTTTTGTTTCGGCATGCAAGTTTATGGACTACTCTTTGACCTCCAAAATTTGACAGAATAGATCTTCAACACTATATTTATATCAATAGATTTTATCTCTATGATGACAGAAAGATACAATGTGAATTGAAAAACTTGATCACAATCTCGATTTGAATGATGAGACACTACAATATCTTGATGATGAATCGTTCAAAGAATTGATGGGATTTATGCAAGAAAGACCAGAAGAGTTTCCTGACATGAAAGGTGATCAAGAAAAAATTGAGAAAGACTTAGAATCACTTGCACATAAGGAGGAAGGTGAAATGGCGTATGCTACCAATGAATTTTGGGAGAAAGAACTAAGCCTTGAAGCATACACAGAGAGCGAAACTAGTGCAACTACTCTAAAAAACAACATACAGATTTCATAATACATGTTTTGTTTAAGATAATAAGATAAAAAAAAGAGAGCTGACAAGCTCTCTTTTTTATCATATACTACATCCATCTAGAGGCATTAAGGGGAAACCACAATTTCTACCTCTCCCTCAACAGCTGCGCTACCTTGGTTAACTTCGGCTGGAGGTAAGACACTTTCAGGTTGTTCATAACGTTTAGTTAACTCATCTATTCTCTTTTGAGCATTATCAAGTACCTCACCACTTGTACCAGCTCATTCTAGTGATATTCTCTGCTCATCAATATTGTTTCTAGCATCTCTCAACATATCTCCAAAATGATTCCGTTCATCGATTCTTGCTCCTCATTCTAGATCCAATAGTCTACTCTCTAAAGCATCTACCAAACCAGTAACATCTTTTACAATCTCATCCACTTTACTATCTGGTGATGATTCAATAGCTCCCTTCTTTGCTGTTTGTTTTCAGTCTTTTATCGAATCAATTTCTTTCTTCTTCTCATTAATCTTTTTAGTTATCTCTGCGGCATCATTAGCTATCTTTTTATTCTTTGTGTCTACTGCTTTTGACTCTATATACAATTCATTAACCTTTGCTAGCTCTTCATTCTTAGTATCTATCTCATTCTGAAGTTCTGTTTTATTGCTTGCTCTTTCGGTCATATGTTTACTCTCACCATCAACCAATCATTTTAGTAGTGCATGATCTTTTATTTCTGCATCACTGAGTGTAGTTCTACTATTTGCCCCTTGTGGCCCAAACATTAGATAACCTGAACTAGCCAACTCAGAAAAAGATGACATTGTTCTATTTTCATTTCCATCAGCCTTTTTCAGATGCAATGTCTGATTTATAACTCTTGCTCTAAATTTGACTCCATCATGATAGAGATTTTTTCCATGCAACTTCTGAACATTGTCTCTAAAGTAACGATTCATAGAAGGACTGTTGTTTCACTCAATCTTGAGCAACTCTGACCTCAAGTATTTCAAATCCTGCTCCAACTTGGTCTTTTTGTTTTGCAACGACTGCAGTGAAGGTATCTTTTGATTATTTTTCAATGCTGTGTCAAACTTTGCCTGACTCTTCTGATTAACCACTCTCCATCATCAATCTACAAAATCTTTGGTTCATGATATCTGTGATACATCTCTTGTTTTTTCATTGAACACTTTCACACCTGTATTGCTAATTTCTATGATTTTGTATTTACCACTCGTATCTCAAGCCTTTGATAGCTTGTGGCCCTTTTTGATTCAAGCCTCCATCATCAATGAAGAAAGTGGTTTATTTTTGCGAGAATCAAACACGTCTCTTCTTTGTTTCTCTAAAAGCTTAATTTCACTCTCAATCTTAACTATCTTTAGTTGATCTTCTGGAGAAAGGCCTCTAACAACATTTTCTGCACCCTGAGTAATATTCACATCTCCTCATGTTATCTCAAAGGCATCTTCTATTGCCTCAGCATTGTCAACATCGTCTATTGTTTTAGAGAGATCTTTTTCTAACTGAGAATTCTTGGTTTTCATTTTTCAAAACCTCAACTTGAGAATCAACAGAAGTCCTGCAATTGATTGTCTTACACTTCTTTTTAGTCACTCCCATTTCTTCCCTAGATAGCTTTGAATGTTCTCCAAAAGTTGTCTCAGTTGTCATGGTGTCTCTGGAATCTTGTTGTTTGGCAACAATGGACTTAGAGCTTTATCCCTCAAGATCAAATAGTCTTCTATTTTTTTTAGCGTGTTTGGACCCAAAATTCCATCTACTCATTTCCCAACAATTCACACCTGTCTTTGAATAATTTTAATGTCAGCCCTTGTCATTCACTCAGCATTATTCATCACTAGTTTTTCCCATGCTGGTCCTAAGTCTTCTGCACCAAATAAGGTAACTCTCTTCTGCGCTAGCGAATACTCTTTTTTATATCTATTCTGTAACCTTACTCGAATCTCTTGTTTTCTTTGATCAACGACACTTTGAGCAATTGGTGGTTCTTCTACTCTATACGGTTGGTCTGGAGTTCTCCTTGATGCTGCATCCAGCTCTCGAGCTTTATCTTCTAATCTTTTTATCTCCTCATTTAGTTTTTCTATCTTGTCTCTTAGATTTTTCACTTCAGGGGATTTAGCTACTTTTTTTCTAACCCCTACTTTTTCTGCTATTTTCATATTTAGAACTCACGTAGCAATTTGACCTCAATCATCATATTTTACCAAGATCTCATTTGTTGCATGATTCTTTCATACTACTACTCATTCTTTTCCCTTCCTTGAAACTACTACATCTCATACCTCAAAATCATTAAGTTTCTTGGTTGGTAGATTCTCTCGTTTTTTCTCTTGAAATTTTCAGTTAACTGTGAGCTTTGTTCACTTCAACCTTTTTTTACTAATTTTAACATTTGCCACTTTGGTAGCAAGTTGACCTCAGCCATCATACTTCACTAAGACCTCTTTTGTGGTAAGATTTTTTCAGACTACTATTCATTTTTTTCCATTTTTTGAAACAACTATATCTCATGCATTAAAGTCATTAAGCTTATTAACTGGTATATTTTCTCGTTTGGAGGCATTAGCTTCAACCAATAAGCGAGATCTTAGTCTCGACTCTAAATCTGCTTTCTCCATTCTTTTTTGATAAATTTTTTGATTCATTTCGAGTAACCTCTCTTTTGATTTCACAGGATGCTCTTTGATACGTCTTTCAAATCACTCAATGACTTTTTTCATGATTTCTTTCTTTTTCGGATTGGTTTCATCTTTTAATCTTTCCTCTAATCTCTTTTTTTCTCATTGTAATTGATCTAATGTTGCATCTCTTCCATAGACTCACTCTTGTCATTTTCTTGCAGCTAAGTCTCAGACAAGATTATTGGCTTCCTGAAGACTAAACGCTGTTCCATTGACCTCAATAGACTTATCTTTGATAATAAGACTCTTGACTCAAGGCAATAATCAAAGAGCGATTCATAAACCAAGATTTTGATAGACTGACTGCATATTGATTCAATCTCACAATGTTCAGTCCACAATAATATCTACTGGATTCATAATCAACTCTTCTGCAAACACTTGAGTTATCGTCGCCTTTCCTGTTAACTTTGGTACTTGTTTCCCTCATTGCTCAACTGTTTTTATCCATCATCTGCTTGAACAGAACTTTTGTAGTGATCCAGTTTTCATAGATGTCCCAGCCACTCATAGCGCAAAATATAGTCATGTGTTTTTGAGTACACTTACCAAATGTTGATCAAAATCTTTGTCCCACTCTCATCTATAGGTATTGGATATCATTGTGTGAACAATTCCTCTATCTACAGCAAGTCCAAAGTCATCCACATGTCTTCATGCCCATCTTCATACCTTATTGTTAACCAGTTTGCTATTTCAGATTTTTCTTACCACATTTGGTGTCTTTAAGTTTTTTACCCACTTCAACTGACGCATTTTTTGTATATACTTACTTGGTCTTGCTAGAGACACCACCTTTCTCGCTCTGGATCACCATCTAGCTACTCTTCATGCCATCAAGGCTGCTCATGCAGGAGCACCAACTCATGATGCAACCAGTGCTGCAACTACTACCATGATAGCAATTTCTTCGGCTAGTGCTGTAACAAATGCTTGTGTCTTCACTGCATTCTCGTCTGAAAGATTCCAAAATTCATACCATCTACCTACTCCTTTGATATCGTCAAATATTTCGTTTGATGTATCTCAAGCACTTTTTGCTGCTCGTGGCACTACGGAAGATTTCACAAGCATGTCTACACCTCAATATTTTGTTAGCTCTATAGACTCTTTTGATGCTATTCACAAAATCTCTTCTGGATGTTCCTCGATGATACCAATATAACTTACTAACGCTAATTCCTCTTCTGATGGATTATCCTTCGCTAGGATCACATTTTTCTGTTTTTTATATGATTGTAACTGTTCTTCGACACCTATTTCACATGAGTTAATTGACTCTTCCTTCTCCTGAAATCATGTAAACAATTCAGTACAAAGTTCATTTATGTCATCATCTTCAAATGTTGCTCACTCAGGCAACATATTATTCTCTAGTAGTAGATTGAATACTCACTTCCCATCTCTCGTAGCATAAAAACTATCTATGAGTAATTTCTTAGGATTATCATCTAGTAGTGGCATGTCAGACTCTCAGAGTGTCAGATTCTTTCCTATGGCAACCAAACAGTCATTATATTCTCTTTCACTTATTTCAAAATCATCAAGAGCAATGATATCTTCAGCTATATAACTTGTGTGTGTATTTGATCAGATAGATTGTGACTCTCCAAAGTTTCTCAAAATCTCTATTTGTCTTCCTCTATCTGCTGACATCAACTCATTAAGAGACATTTTTGTCTGTGATAAAGAAGAAAATCAAGACTGTGGAATACCCATATCCCAATTGATATATGTTCGACACAACTCTCATAATCAATCCATCATATCAGACAGTTGCTCTGTAGTTACTCATTGATCTATCGTAAATTGTATATCTTGTATATTGTGTAACAACACTACAAGCTCTTGATCATCATCCAACCATGTCGCACCGGTCTCAACTCTTAAGCTTTTCACAATCTTTTTTAAATTTTGTAGTCCATAGGTAGCTTTTTCTTTCTGATCTGGTGAGAGCATTTCTTTCATTTGCTCGCTAGTGAGTTCCTTTACAAGCCTTTTTCTTGGAGCAAGTGTGCTTTCTGCCTCTGACCACTTTTTTTGTAGTAATGCGGTTAAATATTGTTTGTAATCTCATTCATTTACATCCAATATGTCATATAATTTATTGTTTCATAGATCAGCCTTATTGTTCCATATAAATATTGTAGTCTCGGATCCATCTCTAATCAAATGAACCTCCATAAGCGCTGAGTAATTTCCATCCTTGGATACAGGCTCTACCTGCAACTCATAGCCCAATGGCAAATAAGACTGAACAATATCATCTAATCTTTGACTAGTTTTGACGAAAAAGTCATTGTATATACTCTCGTCACTCTTCGATGCTTCTAGTAATTTTGCATACAACTCTCATCAGATATTCTTGTCCTTAGCTAAGTTAATTTCCTCTTCTCGTAGTGAATTGTCCTTTATAATTTCTGCTGACATCTTCTTCTCATCATTAAGATTTTCCTCTCTTTCTCCTTTACTCAAAGCTTTACGTGCATTTCATTGCATAACTGCTCATGGAGTTAGTTTGAGTCACTCTCGAATCAGTGCTCTTTGAGATAGCTTTTCTTGTGTCTGAGCATTGATCAAAACAAATGTGTTTTTGTTTCCTTTCGCATCTTCACCGTAGGTAATCATACACTTCTCCGATCAAATAGCGGCAACCATTCTCTTATACAAGCTTGGATTATGCTCTTGAACACCAGCATAATCAACCTCCCAATATTGTCATGGCTGGATCATTTTGCCTAACACTTCATGTATCTTTGGTCTATTTGTCTCTTTCGTGAGAGTATACGATCAATCTGCATTTTGATTCATATAATTTTTTTCTTTTTTTTCTTGTATATATTCTACTTCTGAATGCACCTGATCTACCTTGTCTTGCACTCTTTGTGTTTCTTCTATATCACCTATAGCTCTAATCATCTCATTCTCCCAGACGTCTATAGCTCAGGCCAAGTCATCAATAACTTGACTATGTTTAAAAGTCCACTCGTAGGTCCCTAAGGATGCAGTCATGACCTTAAGCTTATCTCTGAGATCATTTCTTTCATTTACTAATTCTGTCTTTTCTTCATCTGCAATACCACATTCATCTAACTCTAGTAATTTATCTTGAAAATTTGCATCATACTTATTGGTTAGAGACTCTGAAGCCTTAAACATCTCATCGGCATACCAGTTTCCATCGGTGAAAGATTTATGCTCTTTTTTTAGTTCACTACTGATGGTGCTTTTATCTTTATTTTCTAATTTCATTTCAGTTGATCTTACAAGTAAATACTATTCTTTCATTGCCTTTTCTAGTACCTCTATCTCTTCTTTTTCTTGATAATCACTCACTATTTCATTGAGTTTTTTCATATATGTTAGCATAGCTGATTTTGCATGCTTAAACTCATTTACAAGCGCTCATCACTTTTGCGATAGTATTTTTCGTATTTTTTCTCTTTCTTGTTGATCTTGCTCGATCATAAGCGAGAATATTAGTTCAACTACATCATCTTCTAGGAGATCAATATTGACTCACGTCAATAAAACTTTTTCAGTCATAAATCGATTCACAGCCTTCCTCTTCTGTCCTATGCCAATTAGTTCTCGGTCTTTTTGCATGATGTTGCATAAACTTACTAAATATTATCTAATTATATTACTTTTTCTTTAAAAAAGCAAAAAACACCCCCATTGCTGGTTGTGTTTTTTCTTTCTACTATTGTACTTTCTTTATGCCTTAGCAAAGTTCATTCTTCATTGATTGTCTGTTCCATTGTAGATCACGTCAATAGCCTCACCTTCTTTGAATTTAGCTGTAGGATCAGATACTCATGCTCATAGCTTAGATACATGCACGAGACCTCACTTTCCATTTGATAATTTAATAAACACTCCATATTTTTCTACTCTTGATATCTTGGCAGCATGTTTCGTTCCAGGCTCCAATTCTACTGCGATATCTTCTATCATCTTCTTCGCTTTTGCGATAGCAGAAGCTTCTTGGTGAGTCATAAAGATAGTTCCGTCTTCATCGATATCAATCTTGATGCCGTCAGCCAACTCGATTATCTTATTAATATTTTCTCATCCACGACCGATCACTTCTTTGATTTTATCTGGATTTATCTGCATTACTTCGATCTTTGGCGCCCATTCTGAAACCGCTCCTCTTGGTTGGTCTATCGTCTTCAGCATGAAGTCAAGGATATCTAATCTTCCTTTGTTTCCTCTGGTCATTGTTTCTTTGATAATAGAAACAGGAATTCCATGAAGTTTAGTATCTAACTGAATTGCTGTCATCCCATTTTTTGTTCCTGCGATCTTGAAGTCCATATCCCCTGTGAAATCTTCTGTCCCCATGATATCATCTAGTACTTGGTATTTTTCTACTTTACCAGCTGCATCAAGCTCTGTCATCAATCACATAGCAATTCCACTTACCGGTTCCTTGATAGGCACTCATGCTGCCATCAAACTCATGGTTGATGCACATACTGATCACATAGATGTTGAACCACCTGATCACATACAGTCTGAAACCACACGAACTACATAAGGGAAAACCTCCTTGGCTGGTATCATGTACTCTAGTGCTTTTTCAGCAAGTTTTCCGTGACCTATCTCCCTACGTCATGCTCCTCTTGTACCTCTCGCATCATTTACAGAAAAAGGTGGGAAGTTATAGTGATGGATAAATGTATCTGTCTCATCACTAGCTTCCATTGTATCTTTGAGCTGACCGTCACTCGGTGATCCAAGAGTGGTACTTGCTAGTACCTGTGTATCTCCTCTCCAAAACAATGCTGTTCCATGTACTTGTGGGACAATGTCGACTTCACAATAGAGCGGTCTAATTTCGAGAGGACTTCTCCCATCCAAACGTACTGCATCATTAATAGTATTTTTTCTGATATACTTTTTCAACACCGTGAATACTGCTGTTTTGATATTATGCTTAGTGTATTCCCCTGTTTCATCATTGGCCATCTTATCAGCTCATGCATCGAAAACCTTGGTCTCCAACTCTGCATATATTTCACCAAAATCTTCTTTTCTTGTGTCTTTTCTTGTCACTACTGTTAGTTCATCATCCGTGAGTATTGTCGAAACCCAACTAATCAGATCTTCTGAAGGTTTATTGAAAGCAACCTTGTCTGACTTGTCTGTTATAGTCACTTGTTTCGTAAACTCTTCTTGCCAGTCTATCACTTGGTTTATATGTTCTATCGCGATATCCCATGCTTTTTCAAGAATATCATTTTCTACCTCTTTTCCATCTGCTTCTATCATATTGATGCTATCACGAGGTCCAGCAACCAATAAATTCATCTCTCCTTTTTCAATTTGTTCTTTCGTAGGATTGATGACGTAATCACCATCAACATACCCTATTCTCACTGCACCTACTGGTCCTGCATATGGGACACCTGCAAGTGTTGTTGCTACAGATGCACCAATGATACTCATCACACCTAGATCCTGATCTAGATCCAACGACAAAGGAGACAAGGAAATCACTAAATCGTTAATCATTCCTTTAGGGAACAAAGGGCGTAGCGCTCTATCCGTCATTCTTGAATAGAGAATAGCTTCATCTGATGGTCTACCCTCTCTCTTACGAAAACGACCTCCACCAATTTTACCAGCTGCAGAAAAACTTTCTCTAAAATCTATCATCAATGGCATGTAATCTTTTCCCATGTCCGGGTCTTTATTCATTACTGCTGTGACAAGAAAAACATTTTTGTTAAAGCTAATAGTCACAGAACCATCAGCAATAACTGCGATTTTTCATGTACTAAATCACAATGAATCTTTTCATCGTGCAAAATCTTGTTTGACCTCGTCAAACTGTCTGGTTGCAATTGTCATGAGTATATTGTCATTAGATAAAGACAGGGCTTCATCCTGAACGAAGGAAAAGAAGTGTACCTTAGCTACAGATCTTTGCTTCCACTCAAGACGATAAATGCCACTAGTAAATGTATAGCTAGGGTGTCAGTAATTGCAAATGCTAGTTGTTTCTGTATGATCTGGAAATATTTAGCATCATGTCTACCTATGTCTAGTATTCGCAAGCTTTTTATTAGGCGCCTCAAGCAACAAAAACTTGATAAAGTTGTATTAGGAACCATGGTTATAAAAAAAATCAACACAATCATGTGACGTGATGATATTGATGGGCATGTCAAAAATAACGTTATTTTCATCAAAACATATGACCAGAGTCTACGTATTGACATACATCAGAAACAACTTGAGATTCTCTCAACTCTTAATGATTACCTAAAACAACAAGATTTTAACGAAACAATCAAAAGCATTAGACTGCTCTAATTTGTTATCATAGTACCATGGTCTCGTCATGTGATACATTTGGTCATATCATCTATATGACAGACAAATGTTGGTAAATTGTTTTCACTAGCCATACCAAACGCACTAAGGTCCATTACCTTAAGTCCTTTTTCCATTGCTTCAGCGTAGCTGATAGTCTTATATTTTTTTGCATCTGAGTGTTTCTGAGGATTCTTGTCATAGACACCATCAACATTTGTGCACTTGATGACAATCTCACAATCCAACTCAAGAGCTCTAATTACTGATCATAAATCATGGGAACAGAATGGATTCCCTGATCAACCTGCACAGATAATAATAGTGCCTCACTCAAGCCTTCTGATTGCTGCAATTTTATTAAAAGTTTTCAGCATTCTCGGGATGTGAACTGCACTGAACACAGATGACTGTAGTCACTCTTGAAACATAATATTTTGTACATTGAGGCTATTGATGATTCAAGCAAGCATCCCTGAATAATGACCTATTGCAGGATCAATTCATCTTCACTCTTCACGTCAGCGGAAAATGTTTCATGCTCCCACCATCAATGCTATCTGGAATCATGCATCTTGGATTTCTTGTATGTCATGACTGAGCTTCCTAATATAGTCATGATCAATACCATCCTTTTTCTCTCCACCCAAAGCTTCCCCTGAGATTTTCAGAAATATTCTCTTTTTTCACTCCATGATGGGTGTCCATTTAACTAAATGAAAATTACTCTATTGCTTCATCTTGCACATGTTCTACCTTTAGTTCTTCTAGAGATTCCTTGTATGTTTCCAGTGCACGTTCTACTACTCAAGGGAGTTGATCCATATCAAAATCATCTTCACCAATATTCGCAAATTCTTCTATGAGTTTTTCCTCCGTTAAATTTTCTACTTTCTTTTGAAAATAAGGATCTTCCATCAACTGAGCTAACTCTGGATCGTTCTCCACAATTGTTTCCATTTCTTCAGCAAAGTCTGTTACCATAGGAAATACATCCTGAGCAATATTACCTACAAAATATCCTGCAACAACTACTCATATCACTCATAGCAATCAGATGACTACTCAAGTAATTGCCATTCATTTTCATCACTTCTTCAGTACCAAGGAAACGATACCTAAAACAAGAGCGATAATCATCAATGGCACTCCTATAAAAGAACCTATGACAGTTAGTGTCAGAATAAGTCAGACTATTGCACAGACCATTGCTGCTATAGCTAGTCATTGTGAGGGCTGTTGTACTTGTATTGCTTCTTCCATAGTAAGTATCAAAAAATGTATAAAAGTATGCTCACAACGAGAGTGTATCGTTTTATGACGAATACTGCAAATTTTGTAGCGCCTCTATCCTCTTCTCGATTGGTGGGTGTGATCTCATCAAGTTCATCCATGTCTTTCCTCATGATATCTTCATGATAGCGAACCCATCTTGTTTTGCTTTAGTATTCTTGAAATCTCCTAACTTACGTAGCGCATCAATCATATGGTTGCTTCCTACGTATCCTGCTGCGCCAGCATCTGCTCTAAATTCTCTTTTTCTGCTATATGCCATAAGGATAAATGAGGCCAAGAATCCCAATACCACATCAAAGACTATCACAAGAAGAAAGTAAGACATTCAACCTAGACCTCATCTTCCACTATCTCTCGATGCTGCAGATACTGCTTGTGCTGCAACTCTAGAAAAGAAAATAATAAACGTATTCATAATTCATTGAAGGAGTGTCATGGTTACCATATCTCCATTCATTATATGCGTCATTTCATGAGCTACTACAGCTGCTATTTCATTCTCTGTCATTGCTGACATAAGTCATGTCGAAACTGCTACTAATGATTTGTTCCTACTGGGCCCAGTTGCAAAAGCATTTGGTGATTTTTGTTGATAGTATCACACTTCTGGCATAGTAATTCATTCTTGTGTCGCTATTTTTGCAACCGTATTATAGACTATAGCTAGCTTAGGGTCCGTTGTAGCAATATTTTGATCAATAAGCGCAATCTTATACGCTCTTTTGGCGAGCCACCTACTGATTTGTAAATTAATTAATGCTCCTGCAAATCAAAATATAGCGGCAAATACTAATAGTCCAGAATATCATCCAGTTGAAATCTGTACTCCAAAATATGCTTCTAGTACTCGTAGCACTATACTTATCATCACTATAATAGCGATATTGGTAACAATGAACAATCCCCATCTTCTTAGTGTTTTTGTCATTAGATTATAGCACGTAATATATAAAGGTGCTACTATAGTATAGTTCTTTTCGTAATTTGCAAGTTATCAGTCAGTACATAATCTTTTGACTTGGTTGACATCATGTTTATCTTATTCATAATATTTATCGAATATACACAATGGCTGATTTCACTAAATATCCAATTTTTGACAAAGAAGACTTTAACGATCTTAACACATTAGTAGCGAAGAATTGGCAATGGTCTGCCTTTCTTCTCAGATGAAGAAAAGATCTCTTTAACGAATTAAAGGATATCTATTCACGTGTAGAAAAACATTATATAGATCTTCCATATCACAATATAGGACATGCATTAACTAAAACAAATGCTAGCCTTATGATAGCCCAAAAGCTGTGACAAGAAGAATTACTGCCACTTCTGATTGATGAATGAATGCGACACGATGCTGGTTTTCATAAAGACCATACATCACTAGGCTTCAAGTCAAAAGAAGAATATAGCAATGATCTGTATCTGAAAGATGCTTCAGAAAGATCTCTGTGAGATGGAAGAATAGCACTTACCTCTCTTGGTATTTTAGCGACAGATCTTACAAGTAGAGACTTTGATTCTGAAATGCAGAAAATTTCTAGAGCTTCTGATACCAGATGACTATGAGCTAAACGAGAGGTTTTTTTCACTAATTCAAAAAATCTCATCAAAGAAACAAATATGATCTCATGACAAGAGCCTATTTGAATAGAAGAATTTGTGGCTACTAGTGTTCCATTTCTTGAAAGTCTTCTCTCACTTGAAAATGTACTTACTGAAAAATATTTCCACATACCTTGATGATTCTATCAACAATTTAAGGTCAATTTAGAAAACCTTAAAAATCAGCCACTGCTCACTAGATAACTCTGTTCTTATATTCGTCTACAATCTGAGCAACAAAGACATCGAGCGCCAATTCTTTTTGATCTTTGGATTTGAAATTTCTGGCATTAACTGATTGATTATCTACTTCTTGCTGACCGATAACCAAGAGATAGGGTACTTTCATCATCTCTCCATTTCTAATCTTTTTTGAAAATGAGTCACTTGAATCATCTATTTCTACTCTAATTCACGCTTCTTTCAGCTTTTGTACCACTATCTGTCCATATTCATTGAATGTCTCTGCAACAGGGATTACTCTTGCTTGTACAGGTGACAACCAGACGGGAAATGCACCTGCATATTCTTCTATCAAAAATCATACCATTCTTTCATGAGTACTTAATGGTGCTCTGTGTATACATATCGGTGTTTTTGCTTCACCATCCTGATCAGTATATGTCAGGTTGAATCTTTCTGGAACTGCGAAGTCTAACTGATTTGTTGCTAGTGTAAACTCTCTTCAGATTGCTGACCATATTTGAACGTCTATTTTTGGCCCATAGAATGCCGCCTCTCATTCCGCTTCAACGAAAGGCACACCTGATGCCACTAGCGCTTTTCTTACTTGCTCCTCAGTTTGAATCCACAATGCCTCATTATCCACATATTTTTTTCATAGTCATTCTTTGTTGTGTTTTGATAATCTCATCTCATACTTCTCTATTCCAAATGTTTTGAAATAATAGAGATACATCTCTATCACCTTCACAAACTCTTCTTCAAACTGCTCTGGCGTACAATAGATATGTGCATCATTCATACACAAAGATCTCACACGCATCAAACCAAACAGCGATCCACTGTCTTCGTATCTATAGCAGTGCCCATACTCTGCATATCTTGCCGGTAGATCTCTATAACTTTTTGGAAACGCCCCAAAAATTTTATGATGATGCGGACAGTTCATTGCTTTGAGATAATATTTTTCATTATCTAACTCCATAGGAGGGAACATATCTTCTTCATAATACGGCAGATGTCATGATCTGATATAGAGCTTATCCTTTGCTATATGTGGGCTACGTACACGTTTATATCAGTAACCTTCTTCTGTTTCTTTTGCAAATCTCTCAAGCTCTTCTACGATGACTGCACCATTGGGTAATCGCAATGGTAATCAAGGTCCTACTTCATCATCAAAAGCAAAGAGTTCATGCTTTTGCCCTAGTGTTCTGTGATCTCTTTTCTTTGCCTCTTCCATCATAGCTTCATAAGATGACAAGGCTTCTTTGTCCTCAAATGCTAAACCATATATCCTGGTCATCTGTGCATTCTTTTCATCTGCCTGCCAATACGCACCTGCCAACTTATTCAACTTCATCCCATGAGCATTGAGATCTTCTTTGGTTAGCTCTACATGAGGTCAAGCGCAGAGATCTAAAAACACTACTCCTTGTTCTGCTGTTATCGTTTCCTTTCAACGAAAAAAATCTGTTACTCATTGATACATTTCGATATATCAATCTTTTGTATTGCGCATATTATCTAGTACTGCTTGAGGCACCACATTCAGATAGTAGCTTATTTTAGTCTCTCCTTTTGCTATAAATTTATCCAATAATTCATCCTTGAATGTTTGATTGGTTAGTTTGTTGATAGTGTATCCATCATCAATATCGCACTCAAAGAATACAAAAGACTGTGGCTCTTTTGCTACCTGCTTCACCGATTTTGTTAACTCTTTTAGCTGTTTTTCTCCAAACTCGACTGACTCTGAAAAAAGCATGTCGTAATAAAATCAGGTATCGGTCCAAGGTCCCGTTCCTAGTTGTACGTTAGCATCTATATATCTTTGGACTGCTTGAGCCAAAAGATGCGCTCGTGTATGACGAATAGTTTCTAGTGGGAATACCTTTGGATCTGCCATAGTTCTTTTTTATAAAGACATAAATGTGATGCTAGTATTAGATAATACCTAGTGTATTGCAATATCTCCTCATGATCCATACGTTTAGAGCTAAGAAAAAAACCCCGTATCCATAGGGCTTCTTTCTTTTAATCTTTCTTAGTTTTTATTACTAAGTACTATTCCAACTTGCTAACAAGATATTGCAGTACTCATCTCATCAAGCTTTCTTTTTCGGCTGATAATCACATAGATGAGAGTCCTTCCATGAGAGATTCTACTTTCTCCACCACTTCTGAGTATCTTTCTGGCTCAAGAGCCTCGACAAAAGCATCAATTACCTCCATATATCTTGCACCTAGTGTAGAATTTTGTTTTTGTTCTTGATTAGGTGCAACATAATGTTCTACTTTATGTTCTCCTACTGGCTTGGCAATCACAGCAAGTCTACCGTTCAGATTACCAATAAACTTATCTTCTTCCCATCGACAAGTGATCAAATGCAAGGTATCTTGCCCTTCATATTTTTCATAGTTGGACATATCGTATTTAGTAAGATTTCTCATAATCTCTATCACTTCATATTCATATGTTGTATACGATCCTGCAGCATCTCTAGCAAAGATTCTAATATGCATCCCTTCTTTAGCAAAAGGTAGTGTTTCAAAGATAGCTTGAAGATCTTCATCAATTCCTTCAGTTAGGAGAGAAGCTGCATGTCCTACTAGAGATGTTGTTCCTTCAAATGAATCCTGTGGTCTCAATGTACCAGGCATCAGAAGAGCTCCATTTTTGAGTGCATCTAGCATTTCTCTTTCTGAATAATCTGTTGCTGCCTTGTCTGTCAAGGTTCATACTGGATACATGATCCCCAATGCATCAACGTTCACATAGTATTCTGCTCCATGATACTCAGAAGGCATTTTTTCCATCCAATAGCCAAATGTTGTTACTTCAGTTGGGATATGCGCCCATGACGCTGACTTAGTACCTACTCTTGGGTTTCCTTCATATGTTTTGATGTTAGCATCCCTGAGCATAGTACTAAACTGATCAGGTGTTCCGGTATCTAGGTGAAGTGTTGGCATCACAAATGGAGATTCACCTAAGAGCTCTTCTAAGACTAATCCAAAATTATTGTTTGGCACTAGTTCTTCTTCTTCAAAATATGTTGCTGGGATCTCAATTCTTCCTTCTTTTTCTTGCTGTTCTTCTTGCATACGCTGTGCAGAATCTTTCTCGTATCATGGTGTTTCTCCAAGCACTACTACGTGATCCTCATCACAATCAACCTCAAACATATAGTATCCATCGTCATCTGTTGATTGCATATTTAGAAGCTCTCCATCAGAAGATTCTAGCATTACCTCAACAGTATCTATTTCATTGTCTCCATTGTAACTATCATCTCCATCTAAGTCGCCACTATCGTGATATACATGTCCATCAATCACACATACCTTAGGTGCTTGGTGAGTCAATGTACATTCTTCTGAACATCCGATACCGTCCTCAGATCGGTTTGTTTTATCTGGATCGTTTGGATCACATTCTTCAGTTTCTTTGTCATATACACCATCTTGACATGTTTCTATCTGACATGTTTCAGAACATCAATCACCATTCATGAGATTTCCATCATCACATTGTTCCGTCTCGTCATTTAGGAATGCATCTCCACATACCGGTAACTTACAAACTGCACTACATGTTGCTCATCTGTTGTATTGACCATTAATTGGACCTTCGTCGCATTCTTCTCCATCATCAACTCTTTCGTTCCCACAGAATGATTGTGGCAGCTCATTACCTATTGCGACAGGTATAATAGTCAAGATGTTTGCATCATCATTGTCTGTAAATTCTTCATTATGGTTGTCTTCTATTGGATCTGTCATCGGATCTCCTACATAGATAGATGCATCGTTTGTTCCTGTTACTTCTTCAAGATTGATTGGGTCTTCTACATATCAAAGATACTCAATCATATAAGTCTCTCCTGCTTCTAAACTTGGGAATGTAATCGTAAATTCATTTCAATTGAGTGGTGACACATAAGAACTAGGCACTCATACTAGTGTGTTCATCGCTGGGGTAACATAATCATTTGTTGTATCTGTTACTACCACATCATATGCCGTTGTTGGTCATTCATTGGTGATTTCTATAGTGAAACGTACTAGTGAGTAATTGTACACTTCAATTTCTTTCACATCTTCTACCCATTTTTGAATAGCTAAGTTATACAAGACTACACCAAAATTATTTGATATACTTAGTTCGTCTGATATATAACTTGATTGAGGTACCTCTATAAGAAGAGGATCAGTCTGTTGTGTAGTTTGTTCATATTGTGCTGAATCTTCTCCATATTCAGTTGTGTTAGTGAAAGTTATTTCAACGTCATATCTACATGAATGTTCTGCAAATTCATAATATCCATCATCATTTGTTGTTGTTGTGAAGCTCTCATGGTCTGAGCTAAATGTGATGAGTTGTCATGATTGCTCTTCGTCTAGTGTATTACGTATATCATCATTGGCGATATCTAAGTATACCTCTCCGTCTGTTGTACAGTGTCTTACGATAATATCTATATCACTTTCGTTATTATCGAAGTCTTCATCTATTCCGTCTCCATCAGTATCTCATCCAATACTATAGTTCGCTTCTATCACATCATCTGTTCCTGCTGGAGTGTAAATTGTAGCAAGGTTGTTGATAATTTCTTCGTGATCACCGATCATCGTCCCCTCTACCTCAAAGGTATAGACATCATCTGCAAACATGAACTGTGGCATAGTAATGATAATCTCTCCTGGTGTAGATGTTCGATCTATCACTAGATCACTCACGTCAACCAGAGTAGATACAACACTATTCGTCAGGCGCACATCTGTTACAGTAAGATTCGTTGGGATATAGTCAGTAACTGTTACATTCATTGCTGGTGCAGGACCATTGTTACCTGCTACAATCTCATAAATGACTACATCTTCGCTTTCAATCGCATCATATGCTGTTCCATTTGAAACAAAAGTATTTGCTCGTGTTTGTCCACCAAAACTATTTGATACGAATGTCTTGTCTATATAGAGATCATATTGTACTATACCGAAGTTGTTATTTGGCGAGATATTCTGCGTCTCATCATCTGTGTATTGAGCTCTTTGCGTGCTATCTGCAAATGGTGATACAATTGTTTGTGTAGTAGGCTCATCAAATGCTGATGCTGGCACAGAGATACAATGTCTTGTCAGGTTGTCTGTATCACTTGACATATCATGCTCAAATTGGCTATGATCTGCTAAGAATCACATACTTTGATCATAACATACAATGTAAGACTCCAAACAATCTAGTCTATCAGTGTAGTAGTATGAATCAGTGGTTGTCTGTGTATCTGCGCTAGTCCCATCCACAGTCATCACAGCTGTTCCTCCAGCATCAGTTACGACTATTGGTATGGCACTCACTGGGAATGCAAGATCTCCTGGGTTTGCATCTGGCATGTATACTTCATTGTTAGTCACATCAATATACAAGAATCCATCGATTGCACATGTAGCCTCTATCTCAATCTGAGATAGGTACTCATTATTCTCATATCTAGGATTATCTCCTGGCTCTTCTTTTGGATCTTCAGTATCGTTTTCAATCGCTGCATCGTAGTAATCCTCTGTGTATATCTCTACTGTATTATCGATTACAGTTCCAGCTGGTGCATCTGCTTGGGCTACCATAGTGATCACGTATGAATCATCTGCATCAATAGAATCTATACCACTAATGACTACTTCACCAATTGTATTATCAATTGTTACTACTGGTGATCCAGGTAGATTTGTTGCATCTACTGACACAATCGTCAATTGACTAGGATCAAATGTATCTGTCACTCTGATATTGTATGCAGTAGTAGGACCAACATTTCCTATCGTTAATTCATACTCAATATCTACATCTGTGAATGTTAGTGCTGGTTCTTTTGTCCCATTAGATGTCGTATCAGTGAATGTTGTTGTTCTTACTGTATCTACTTCTTTTACAACTGTCAAATCATATGCTACTAGACCGAAGTTGTTATCTTCACTTACTTCTTCATTTTTGTATCCATCAAAGAACTCTGATGGCCGAACAACAATTGTCTTCTCATCTGCACCTGGAGCTCGTCCTGGACTTGTATACTGATCCTGAGATGAATCTTCTTCGTATGTTGCATGGTCAACATATGACACTGTATATATTGGCCTACAACTAAGTTCAGTAAACTCGTAGTAACCATTTCCATTTGTTAGAGTTGTTTCTCCATTACTCAAAGTCACCGTGATTCATTGTAGCGCAGTATCCACAGAAGTATCATATTGATCATTATCTGCTATATCCAAATAGACATATCCATAAATATCACATCATCTAATCGCTAAACTCACATCATCTTCATTGTTTTCAAAGTCGTCTCCTGGACTATAGTGTTGCTCAACTGCATCTCCTGTCCCTCATGGGGTGTAGACACTTGTATTGTTTTCTACTACTTGATCGTCAAGACCACTGATTTGTGTTTCAACTTCCATCACATACACATCTCCTTGGTGGAATGCTTGATCAAGAGCTATTGCTAGCATTCACAAAGTATTGTCTATTGTTGTTGTTACTGTTGCCCCATTTGGTACTGATAGTGGAGAAACATTCAAGACTTGAATCTCGTTTGCATCAAACCAATCTCTTACAGTCACATTGAGTGCGTCTGTAGGTCCTGCATTAGTAAAGGTTAGCGTATAGTAAACAATATCACCATCTTCTACCATCGTATAATTGACACCTCAGACTACCCCATCTAAGTTAAATGGAATTAGATCTGTTCCTGAATAGTATGCAGTTCAAGAAATCGCTTTTGTTATACTCAAATCATACAAAGTAAGTCAGAAGTTGTTATTGTTAGATTCATACAATGTAGCAGTAAAGAAAGAATCTTCTACTAGAGTATTTTCTTGACTAGGTTGCTGTGTGCTTTGTTCATGTTGTGCACTGTCTGCATAATATACAGTAGTGTTGTCATAAGTTAATGTATAATCATGAAGACAATCTAAGCTTTCAAAACTATAGTACCCATCATCATCTGTTGTTCTATCATCAGTTCATGCTATTGTGCTTGTTTCGTACACTATGTTTCCTGCAGCACTTTCTAGAGTTACATCAATACCATCAATTGGAGTATCTATTCCTAGATCATAGTTGTCGTTGTTATTCACATCAATATAAAGGTACCCATCAATTAAGCAGTACTCAGCCTCACAAAGACCAGAACATCCATCATAGTCAGTATTATTTCCATCATCACATACCTCATCCCCAGCTGTGTAGCCAACTCCTGTCCCTATAGATCCATCTCCACATCGGCTTTCTGTTGCTCAGCATGTAGCATCTAGTCCATTGGTATCACAATTCCAACTCCAAGCATGATTCCCACTATCATAGGCAAAACCTACTACTGCTCATTCATCACATAATCCGGATGTATTTTCATCAATGAGATCTCCACTATTATCAAAATCATAGAGTAATGCACCTGAGTATGCAGATCAACATTCAGCATTTACTGTTATTTCACATGCGTCATTACATCCATCTCAAATATCACCATTGGCTCCATCATCACAAGCTTCTCCAGCGTCCTGCACTCCATCTCCACATGATGGATCTATACAGGATGTTCTACATGCATCTGGCAAGCTATCACTATTTGCTGCTCCGTCATCACATTCTTCGTCTCCTGTATTCGTAGTTCCATCAGATCAAGCTCCATTTGGACTTTGAATGGTTCAATCTCCACAAGTAGTAATCTCACATGAATTATTACACAAATCATTTTCATCTGTATTGCCATCATCACAAGCTTCATTGCTTCCATTGTTGTCTACTCCATCTCCACAATATTCAACAATACACATATCAGTACATCCATCTCAGCTTACTACATTACCATCATCACAGGCTTCTGGTCATTCTTGTACTCAATCTCCACAAACATACTCAGCTTGGCAAACATCATCACAACCATCTCCTGGAGTATTATTACCATCATCACATGCTTCTCCTGTATCTTGTACTCCATCTCCACATGATGGATTTTCACAAGTTGTTCTACATGCATCGGGTGAACTATCACTATTTGCCGATCCATCATCACATTCTTCTTGGTCTGTATATCATATTCACTCTCCTACAATATCATCCCCACATCGACTTTCTGTTGCAGAACAACTAGCATCTTCTCCTGGAGTATCACAGGTCCAAGCAAAGGTATGTGTTCCTGTGTTATAACTGAATCATGTTGCTGTACCCACATCACATAATCATGCTGTATTTATATCAATGATATCACCATTGTTGTCAAAGTCATATAGCGTTGCTCATCCATATGTCGATCCACATTCACCTATTTGACTACCAATATATTCCACATCATGATCATCTTCATCATCTTCAACCCCATCACATGTAGGATCCCCTAGAGCATTACCTGTAAGACTATTGTCTAGCAAGAAACAATCAGCATTAGTCGCATCTGGTGTTGAATCTGAATCTGACATAGCATATGAAGCACTGTTGTCTTGAGATATTTCTGCTCGGTTTGGCATTTCGCTTGTTGGTGTGGCGTTTACCGTAAAGAAAACATCAACACTGACTGAATTAGCTGCTGGTATAATATCTGTGATCATATATTGAGCTGTTCATGACACATCCATCCATCATCCTGTTTCTATTAGTGTTAGTTCACTAGGATAATAGTCACTTAATTGAATATTCCAAACTGGCAAGGTCCCTTGATTGTGTACTGTTAGAGTAAATCATACGGTATCTCCTGCTGTTACATTTCCATTATATCCACTCCCAAACTCTTTGATCAAAGCTAAGTCATAAATATGAGTAGGGATAAGTGCAGTCACTACATAATTACTTACCGATTGAATCAAAACATCACTATTGGTTGCAGTGTCATTGTAGATCAAATCACCAGCTACATTGCTAGAATTGACCGCATCAAAACCATATGATTGTAGCCAAGGATCTGATATGATACTCCTTCCTGGATCTACATTATTAATTCCAAATGCTAACCACTCTACTGTGCTTGGTGTCATCCCAGTTGGTGGTGCCCAGATTCCAGGAGATGTTTCGGTTCCTTGTTGGAATCACAGACTTGCTGGATCGTTTGGAATTGGGTTATTTGGATCATAACCTACTCATGGACTATAGTAGTCCCATGGTCATCATGACATACTTCCATAAAACCATACAGTACATCCCTCACAGACATATCCGTCTGCATCTGCATTCTCAATCATTGATCCAGCTGGGAACATACCATCTGTATATGCGCTTACAAAATCTGTACCATCAGGAATCTTGTCGAAAACAAATGTGTTATCTACCAAAGCTCACCATGACATCGTCTCAATATAGTATTTCACTGTTCCTGCTGTATCGATGATCATACTATCATGATATTTTTCCGTTACCATGAGTGGATTCACTGTAGCAAAGGATGGTGTCGGTGGTGTTGGTGGCGCAGGTGGGAAAGAAGGCGGTAGAGGTGTTGGGAATGTCCCAGGTGGGATATCCCCATCACCTATTGATACACATCATGCATCATCATACCTGATATAGTTATTTACTTCAAATGACACTCAAGCTTGCATAGCATCTTCTAGACATGCTCATCCTGGATAGGCATATTCTGCTGAGACATAGATAAGTCCATTATCATTTCTTCCTGGTATTTCAACTGGCACGCTTACCACACCAAGTAGATTTATTGTTGCTGTTGTTGTAATTGGATTAACAAGAGTTTGATAATCAATATCTATTCATGTCACTCCCGTGTCATCAATGGTTAGGTGATATGTCCATAGCGGTCCATTATTTGATACTTGTGGATATGTCATATATCCATTTTCAAAAACACATTGAGAAAAGGCATCTATAGTTTCTATACTGTAATCCAGGTTAGCATTATTCAAATATGCTCCTGCTCACACAATCGTAGTTGTTATACCTCCACAGATCTTTTGCTCACAAGTGGCAGTATCATGATCGGCAGCACATGACGCCATACATTCATCATAAGAACAACTTGGAAGTGCACATTCTGCAATTTCTAGTGGAGTTGACTGCTTAGTTATCTCACATCATGGCTCGTAGCAATATTGTATCAAGTTTCCAATAGATCTGATATAACAGCCATCTGGGTCTCCGCCATTTGTTATACACTCTTCGAATTGAACTTCATTGTAGTGAAGATTCAATGGCACATCAATATTGATAATATTGTTTGTAGATACTTGCCCATTTAAACTCCACTCACAACTAATAATATATCCATTAGTTAAATCAAATTCATAGTCACAGACAATATTCGTTGCTGCTGATGGTATGAGATCGTCTGCTTGCCACTGAGCAATCAGCCCTGCTCCATTTCCAAATTGGTTACATACATCGCCTACAGGCACTGTCGTGTTTGTTGCCTCATAGCCATCAAATGAATAAGCTGCAGTTCAGGCTGTGTTTGCTGTGACACCACATTGTTGAGGAAGATCAATTGTTACATTACCTTCCATATCTACAGTAAATCATGTAACATCCCCAAACCTATCTACTTGAGTCTTCATAGAATCATAAATATTGAATTCTGCAGTGACTAATCCTACTTGTGATCATGAAGCAAAAGCATCATGATAACTGTTTGAAACATCAGGTAGTGGATTCGGATATGCGTATGGATTGAGGACATCTACTTGTACTCCTTTGTCATTGTCCACTAATGGCGTCCCCAATGCCACAATGTTATCATCATTGTCTGTTCCTGATTGATCATGGAATTGATAGAGTTCACTATCATTGATAATAGTAAATCATGTCGGTGATGGTGCTGAACATGCTAGATTTGTAGGATCATCCCATCTCATCTTAAACTTGACCATAACACTGTCAGGTGCTCATTCACAACTTGTTCATGCTACAGCTCCGTCGTTTTTGTAATTCAGACATGGAATATACAGCCCTACTGACTTAACGCTTGAAAGTGTCATGTTGTCTAGCCAATCTGCACCCACTGAAGTAGGCATATTTGCTGATCATCCTAGACCAGTGAAGTCTGCTGCCGTAGGTGCTGCTGGTGTCAAGTTTGAGCTATAGAATATCTTGGCCCAATCATCTACGTCTGTCCAATCTTGTCGATTATAATTTGGAACATTTGTCGCAAGCTCTCTATCATTGTAATATTTTTGTGATTCTGCCACATTTGAACTCAATCGCTGTGATCACTCTCTCGCCTCTATCCAAATTTCTTCTACAATCCAATCATAACCTGCTGAATTATCCATATCATTTTCAAAATCATCCTGCATCCAAATTGAACGTCTTGGCTCTCCAGCATTTTGAGTCCAAGACTGATTGTCTACAACAAGCGAATAGACATAGTCATTGTAATAGAAACTTGCACTGGTATATGGATGATCCCCTGTTGTAGGATCCTGTCCAAAAGGCGTGGCACCTCAAGCTTTGAAACCATCATAACAGATAGTATTGTCATGGGTATAAGTTCCTACACCGTCGTTCTCATAGTCAAAATCAGTTGTAACACATTTATTATACCAACAAGCTCATTGACAAGCTCATCATCAACCTCATCATCAACCTCATCATCCTGTTGCTTGGCATTGGCAAGATGTTGTACAAATTTCTCCACTAGCACATCCTGATGTATCTGGATTATCACATTGTTCGCTTGCTTGATTTACAACTCCATCCCCACAAATAGGCGCTGGTGGTGGTGGTGTATTGATCTCTACCTTGTATGTGTATGTCAGTGGTGACATATTATCTCCATCCCATACTAGATCGACATCATAAGTATCACTAATATCTGTACAATCAGAATAGTCTATGGTAAATGAATTCTGATATTGACTATTGTTCACTCCTGCAGCTGTAGATCGTGTAGGTGTTGCTGCCGCTGGATCATAGACTGCTAAGCTCGGTCATCACCAAGACCAATCTGGAGCTAGAGTAGTTCTCGCTTGGATATCGCTTGCATCACAAGCTGCCGCTGCAAGTCCAGCTGCTACATCATTAAAATTGAGTGTTAGTGATGGATTGAATATATCTTCTATTCCAAAAGTGGCTACTGGATTGGTAGCACTCATGACATAGGTTACTACTTTGCTAGCCAAGGCTATATCAATCAACTGATGGTAGCTAACAAGGTCTCCTGTAATAAACTCTGTCCCTCCTCCCAAGTATGCAATAGTTGGCGAATCTGGGTTAAGGTTTGGATTAGGAACAGAATATATACTTGATGTTTCTGAATCATGTTTATCTTCAGCTAATGCACCATAAATATGAGCATCAAGGCTATAGTTAATAGTATCTTCACTCAAATTTGTACTACAGAGCACAACAGAATATTTATAGGTTGATCACAATGGACGATCTCCTACGTCCCAATAGACACTATTTGCAGGGATAGAAATACCGTTGATAGTTGTTGCTACGGCAGTGTATTCTCCTCCATTGGTAATCAATGATAAAATAAGATCATGTGTTGCTGGATACTGTCAGTACAGAGGATTAAAACCAGTGACTGTACCATCAGCTACTGAAGGAAGCTCTGCGTATAGAACAATATCCTCCTCATCAACATAGCTTAAAGACCATAAAACATCATGTACATTACATTCACCTGCTGGAATACTTGCTTGTCATTGTAAATCTAGCAGAAAAACTGGCAATGGCACCCAGCGTATATAGATGTCTTGTAAAACCACATTTGAGACTGTCCATGAAACGTCTGTCGTGATACATGCAACTGTAGATGGTATAGAAGATATATCAATTAAACCATTTGCTCCTACTGTAGATGTAATCAAATTTCATCATCAACACTCACTTACTGTTACTGTTACATTATTTTCTGTATTAACTCCTTTTACCTCTATCTCTGTTCGAGCATGAATTGATGCTACTTCAACATCTGACAGTGTAACATTCGATGGACTATTCCCATCAGTATATGCTAATCAGGCGGACAAGTCGATCTCAACATTATTCGAAGCTTGGATTCATGCATCACTTCATAAAAAATTCTCTCGATAAAATCCACTTTCATCATCCTGAACAAAATTTGCATAGAGCGCAACTGGGCTAAACATCTGAGCTCATAAGAATATAGTAGCCACTACACTAAACCATTTCTTAAGCAATAATAAATAAGTACTTTTCATGTGAAACAAAATGAAGAGATAAAACCATCATGTCTCACATATTATGCTTATTATCCTTTTTTTGTCAAATTCTGAGCACTAATAATATTTTTTCACTACTACACTCGCCTCTTTCTCATAAAAAAGATATACATTAATCATGCCAAAAAGACCACTACTGCTGCAATAATAAGGAATGATCAACTATACTCAGATCCAGGCAATGGAACGTTCATGCCATATAGACCTGTTATTAAGGTCATAACTCAAACGATTACCGTTAGGATAGTTAGCCTTCCAACAATTGTATTTGTTCTCATGTTCATGAGCGTATTGTAGGTGTCAGCCAATGAAGCAATATTGTCTGTCAGTCACTGTATTTGATAGTTGATCCTATCAATTTTATACTGCAGATCTTCAAAGTAGACATCCAACTCTCCCTCAAACAATTTGACTGTAGCCTCATGCAACTCTTGCATGATTTCATCATGTGGAACAAAAGTATGTTTGAGAAAAATACTGTTACGTCTTTTTATCATCAGATTTTCTAAGAGTTCCTTATGGAGGTGGGTAGTATCAAAAATTTCTTCCTCTAGACCCATGAGATCTCTGGTAAATTTTTTTAAGGAGAGAAGTGCCTTGTTATACATCCCATCAAGCAGTCTATATACAATAAAGTAAGGAGAGATAATATGCTTCTCATCCTCTTCACCAAGACTCTCTTCCATCATTGATTTACACATATCTGCGATCTTTTCGATTTCACTTGTCTCATGCGTACAAAAAGAAATGATGCTATCTTGTTTGATCACAATATTGAATTCATTGAGTATATATTTTTTGCGAGCAAGCGAGTACTTAGGAAAATGAACCACTAAAAAAAGATGATCGTCATATACGTCAATCTTATCCTGTGTATGAGACTCTAACATATCTTCCACTACTAGATCATGCAGCATATATTTATCACAAATACTCATAATCTCATCTGGCTTGGGCTTCGTATAGTGTATCCATCTTATTGGTCAAAATTGCAACTGATTCTGTTCCATCTGTTTTGGTTTTAAATCTAAACATATCTCTTCCTGTGTTTGTATGTAGCCTTTAGAGAAAAGCAACTGTTAGTAGGTTTCCTAAATTTGACAGTCTCGCTATGATCTGTATTATTAGATCATCTATTTATCTTTTTCAGAGATCTATGAAGCAGATTGCTAGTGATAGTCTCATCGTTGGTAACGATGTCGCAGGAATAGAAATCAATACATGATGTCTCATTGATGGCGTATGCGGATTAGATGTCTATGAACTTGTTGGCATTCGTCAATCAAATCCTGACCCATCTCCTAGTATTTTCCTACAAGATATTACATTGGGTGCGACTACCTTTATTGGAACTGTTTTAGTTGTATCGTTTATTGTTTCTGCCATCATGATGATCATGTGAGGTATGCAATGAAACGAAGGAATGGCATGAAATGGAAAGAAAGGTATGTGATACGCTGTTATCGGATTCTTACT
Source organism: bacterium (assembly GCA_020631605.1). Taxonomy (GTDB): domain Bacteria; phylum Patescibacteriota; class Gracilibacteria; order Absconditabacterales; family Absconditicoccaceae; genus JAHDGZ01. The sequence continues at coordinate 14,645 of JAHDGZ010000007.1, read as the reverse complement.
AGTCATTTTTGCTTATTCAATTATCAAGCTTGTACAATTTATCGCTAAGTGATAATTTCAATTATCATCATCTTTATTTTAATTAAAAAAATCCGACTTGGTCGGATTTTTTCTTTACTCTGTTCTATTTTTAATCTCTTCTTTCTAACCACAACAGCAACATCTTTGTCACTGGCACGATCATCACCAAAATGATAATGATTGTGATGATCATCATTGATCAAAATCACTTGAACACATTTACTCACATCATGAAGAGAAGTAATGCTATCAAACCAGTACTCAAGTTTCCATCTCTAATCGCTGGTCGAGATCTTTTACAACCATCGATAATTGCTGACTCCATTGGCTGATTCTTTGCTTCTTCGTTGACTCTCTCAAACATAAGAATAGTTGCATCTACACTCATACCTATGGTCAGAATCAAGGCAGCTAATGAACTCATGGAAATAACATATCACATCAATTTCAACAGAGCTAGCAAGAATATCATAAAGCTCACCAACACAATCAATGACACTGAAGCTCTCCTCACTCCATACAAGAACATCATGTACAAGAAAATCGCTACAAATCATATGACTCATGCTCGAATAACACCTCTTAATGACTTACCTCATAGGGTAGGACTTACTTTCTCTTCTTGAGTCAAGATAAGTGGTGCTGGCAATGCTCATTCGTTAAGGTTTTCTACCATACATTGTGTTCCTTCTCTGTGTGTCGCTGCAGGGTATGTTGAACCATCTTTGTTGTAACATGTTTGACCTGTAAAATCACCATTTATCATTGTTTCTCATCAACATATTTTATCTTGTATCACTGGAGCTGACACGAGCGTCCCTCATACGAAGATAGCCAATTGCTCTTGTATATTTGCTTCTGTTATATTACAGAATATACGTTTTCCTGCTTCGTTGAATGTGATCGATGTTACTTGTGCTCACAACTGATCTGCTGATACTCTTGCGATTTCGAAATGTTTCGCATCCAATGCTTCTGATGTTTTAGGATCTATCGCAGTCAATCGAGAAGATCTATCTTTTACGAAGATTTCTTCGATAGTATATAGTTTCTGATTTTTCAGATCAGATTCCATTTGTGCAAACTGCTCTGTTGTTATGTCAGCCATAGTGAACAATGCATAACGCCTATCTTCTACAGCTTTAGATTCTACAACCTCTAAGAGTAGTGCACCTCATGTTACTATTGTTTCATAAAACTGTTTATCTTCTTCATATACAAAGTCTGGAACAAATTGTTTTACCTGTTCTTCATTGATTCGTCATTCGTATTGAATAGCAGCACCTCCGTCTTCTGCTTTAGCTTGATTCAGTAGATCATCAATGCTTCATGTAGATTGATATAGTTTTACATCATAACCAGCTTGTCCTATCAATATTTCTCCTGCGTTATACTCTACTAGTTTGTTATTCTCATTGTATCCAAATTCATTGGCAGCTATTGTTGGCTCTTGATCTACTATAGTGTTTTGGATATCTAGACTATTTGTAGAAGCATATTCCACTAACTGCTGTGATGAAACTGTTTCAGTATCTTGCGTAGTCACATCGATGAGTTTCACCAACGTGAATCACAAGAGATCTTGGTAACCTTGTGCTTCTAGCTCTGTAGGGAAATCTTGATATACTCACTCTACTAAGGTTGGGTAGATCTCTCATTTTTCCATAGCATCCAAATCCATCTCTGCATAGAAACTAGGAAGTTGAGCAAGAGTAGAGCTTGGCCACTGCGTGAAAGTAATATCATCAGACTGACGATTAGTTGCTATCGAATCAAATGATGATGGATTTGCTAGAGCACTATCTAAAAGAGCTTGTGCACGTTCCTTTCTATTCTGATATTCTTCATCAGATGGCTCTATCGTGTTTGCTAGTTTGAATTCTAGCTCAACTGTTTTACCAATAATTGCCTTTGCCTCCTCTATATCTTGTACTCATCATAACTCTATTTGGATATAGTGCTCGTTATTTAGTGTGACTGGTCTCGCATTGTAATCACTTACACCTAGCTTTGATATTCTCCCATCAATTTGTTGCAAGATTATGGTTTCCGCGTCCTGTTTTGCTTGGTTGAATGCAAATTGGTCAGTGAATTGTTCTCTATATTTGCTATAGTCTACTTTGTATGTTAGCCTTGTACCTCATGCAACATCCATACCTAACCTGAATGACTCCCATCCTTCTGCTGCAAAGCCAAGGGTAGTTTGCCCTTCAGCATCTTTTTCTCGTCCGGTAAAGAGAATCAAAACTAGTGAGATGATTAGTAAGACTCATCGAATAAGAAAATTTCTTTTTTGTGTGCTCATGATGTCTGTTGTTAGCTAATGTGAGTAAAAAAATGGCATTCAAAATGCAATGGCATGAGAGTAGTATTTTAAACCGCTATTGCAAGCTTATGGAGTTTTCTATTGGTTTTGTATCAGGTCTTGTATTTTTCTTTTTGCATCTATCATTTCTACTGTGTCTTTTGTGAAACGAATTGCCTGTAGATAATACATGATAGCATCCTGAGTCTTTCATTGCCTTTCATAATAATCACCTAGTGCCTCAAAGAAATATGATTGTGGATAATACTTTGCTAAATAGAGCAATCTTTTGAATGCTTGATCATACTGCCTATTGACCAACAACTGACCAACTTCACCATAATCGCATATATATACTCGTTGTTCACTTATTTTTTGCTTACATGATTGATGATAAAGGAGCGCCAGTTCACGATCTTCTTCTAACAACTCATAGGATACATTTCAACGATAAGGATGAAAGTATGCGTTATAAAAATAATGATAATAATCGCTTGCTTGAAGATCGTAATTTGTCACCATTTTTCTAAATGATCACGCTGCTTGAGGCATATCACCTACTGCGATATAACTTAAACTTAAATACCTCAGTACATCCTGATTTAGCTCTTTGTCCTCAACTCAGAGAAAATATAGTATTGCTTCTTGATAGTTTCATTGTCGGAAAGCAATCACTCACAACATAAACTGATACATCGGTCTTTGGAGACTATCACGTGCCAACAACTCACGTATATAGTTTGTAGACTGTGCTCGGTCACGTTGAAGGAATGTTGTATAAGCTAGTATCTGGTATGGTAATACGTAGTTTGGATCTTTTGCTATCACTTCTAACGATATCTTTTCTGCAAAAGGTAGATACTGATGCTGCAGTAGTGTTAATCCAAAAAGTGCTTGTTGATAATAATCAGGTACATCTTTTTGTCACTGAGCATATTTCTGATCAAGACTCAGTGCTTCTTGTGTTGCTGTATAGTAGATGTCATCAACTCATTGCATAGACTCAACAAATGTCTGTGTTCCACCTTGCCATAATTGCACCAATGCATCATATCGTAACTTATCTTGTGCAGATATTTTATTTTCTCTTGCTCGATCATGAGCTTTTTTTTGTAATTTGAGAACACTATTGGGTTGAGCTACTGTGATTGCACTTGTATTTGCATAGAGATGCAATGCCTCTTGTCGTGTGATTTGATTGGGAAGCAGATTCGGATGTTTTTCCAAAAGATTTCGTGCTTCATCATGCCAAAACTCTTGTCTGTAGTATTGCAACAACAATGCTGCTAACATATCTGATGGCGCATCTTTGTATAATTGCTCCAACAACTCAATGTCATAGGTACCTTGATCAACATGCAATGATGTTGTACTATACTCGTTTGCAGCCAACTGAGCTGCAGCCTTTTCCAAATCTGTGTCATCTTGTATTTTGTCCCACTGCTGCTGTATTTTTTGATCTACTGCAGTATCTAGTGATTTTTTTTGTCCATTGAACAAATCATTTTGAGCTCATTGTGAGCTTTGAGTGACGAAATTTCCTATCCCTGACACATCTTTTTCTTGCACAAAAAGATAGGTGACTCGACCTATCAAAGCTATTATTCATACCATGTAGACTACGCTACTTTTTCGCATTTATCACAACAACACATAAATCTCTTACATCTTTTATTACTCCTCTTTACACAATTTATTGCTCACGGCTATGGATATACAACTTTATAGCATTTGAGAACAATTCGGCCACAGTGAGAGGACCTACTCATCATGGCACTGGTGTTATAGTTCATACCTTATCCACTATCTTAGCAAAATCAACGTCACCTACTGCTTTTCCATCTAGATGACCATATCCCACATCGACAATCACTTGGTTGTTCGATTTTCCAATAAATTCCTGGTCTATCAAATGTATCTGTCATGTGCACGAGATTATATAATCACATCCAGTACATATCTCTCTCATCTCTTCTTGATTTGACTCTTCGTTGAATGAAAAAACTACTGCTCACTGTCTCATTAGATGGAGAGAAAGAGGCTTTCCGACCAAGTTACTTTGACCAAGCACCGCAATTTTCTTTCACTCAAACTGTTTATGATCATAGAAATCTAATAAAGTCATGACTGCAGATGCAGTTGCTGGCATGAAATCCAATCCACTATCTTCTGCAATGATTTGGATCTTCCCACCCAAACCATCGACATCTTTTAATGGACTTACGTGCGCATACATATCATCTGTATACTCTCTGAGATACTTTGGAAGTGGCAATTGGATGATAATTCCTATACAATCGTCATCCTTGTTTAAAACCTCAATAAAAGAAACAATATCAGATTTTTTATTATTTCACTTAAAAATATCACTATCACGATATACCTTTGTTCCTATCCCTATTTTTTCTCCAAACTTTTGTTTCATCCTAATGTAGACCTCAGAGCTTTTGTTCTCTCCAATAAGTATGATTGCAATATACTTAGCTGCCAATTCTTGTTCTTTGACATTTTGGGATAATTTTTCTACCAGTGCTTTTACTACTGGTTTTCCTAGCAATAATCTTGTCACTTTTTTTATGCAATTAGATAAACTTCGGTATCAAAGAAAGAGACTCAACTCATTTCCTACCTTTTACGACTACACTGTAAGAACTTTTGTCGTATAGGCAATTCTAATTAGCCTTCTCTTTGTGACCAAAAAGGAAACACTCTGAATTTGGCTCACTATAATTATTTGCAAACAAGAGATATCCATCATTTTGTGCTCTGACTTCCATATCTCCATCCATCCCAATCAAATCACCTTCTTTCAATTCAGTGAAGTCTCTAAATGCTTTTGCGACAGTAAATACTCAGGAGTTTCTATACAGGTAATCAAAAGTTAATGCCTCAGGCTTTTCATAGTATACTTCTTCTTGTTGAATATTCTTCGTGTATTTCAAGAAATTGATAGCTGCATCATAAGCAAATTTCATATTATCTACTGGATTCGTCTCTGTCCATCCGGCCTCTAGCGTAATGGCCTCTTTTCCTTGGGCTACCATATACCCACAAGAGGAATTCCCGTACATATTCAACAATCCAAACGTAGCCTTATCAACGTTGAATAACTTTGCTAACTTGGGCTCCTCCAAAACTGTAAATCTTGGAGACTCATTTTTGACTGTATTGTGAATATCAAGCAGACAGTCTGCTTGATCTAAACAAATCTCTATATGACGTGCTAGTATGTGCTCCAAAGATGTTCATGGGACTCCAAAACACCTATTCAAGTTCTCTTCTATCTGTCTTTGATTCTTGTCTTTGGCCTCGAGATGCGCTTGTATCAAAGTGACCTTTCAGGTGTCTACAATCAACTCTTTGATAAGTCTTTCTATTACTTCAAATCACGATTTTTCATCACCATGAATTCATCACATGATGATCGTATGCTTTCAGGGTTTTTTAGAGTCTATGGTTACTACTCTTGGCTCAATCATCTTCGTTTCTGTGTATGAATAAAAAGGGAGCTATTGGCTTAGTCACTTTACTCATATTTTTTGTTTCATTGATGTAGTCAGCTATTTTTGGAACAATCAGTAGTAATATGTTTTGTATGTTCAAAAATACTCTTCTTCGATGCATTTTAAAGACAAAGTATGCACAAAACTATCAGTAGCGCGATTGAGATGGCATCCATCTGCGATAACACGTTGGATTGGAGTGAAGATGTTTTGCAAGAATGCAATGATTGGACTTTGAGATTTGATATGCTCGACTATAAACAACTTGCCTCATTTACGGAGTACTTTCATCATTTTTTCTAGTGTTTTCTCATACTCCGGCACACTACACATCACTAGTGTACATACTACCGCATCGTATGTTCACTCTTCTACAATGCCATGTGATTGGGCCTGTTCTAATGTTAGTTCCTCTACTACAATATCTTGATCTGAGCGTATCGTTGCTCTAGCACGCTTGGCCATGTGGCTAGATGGCTCTAGTGCTAGTATGTGTGTCTTCGGACTGTAGTATAAAAAATTGACTCCAGTGCCACAACCCAATTCCATTATCTTTCCACTCAGGTCTGTTATCTTTTTTCTTTTTTGAGAAAAATATTTCTTCTCAGATCTTCTCATTCAATAATCGTAGAATCTAGCGAATAATTTACTTAACATAATAGCCTCTCAAAAAGGGATTTAAACACACAAGAATAGGTGACTAAGAGATAATTTTCTTATGTCAGCTCAAACATGATGCTCACAATATATCACTAAACATCATTATGGCAATCTAATAAATTTGCATCTTCTTTGCTCGATATATATAGTTATTTTACTATACCATTTAACTTACACCTAGACAATGTTGTATCTTTCTTTTAGTTCTACTTGTTGTTGTTCTTCCTTTGTGAAGGATACTTTGAGGTAGATTAAAAACAGCTACAACTCACCCTCCTTCACCTCGATACAGGTGGATATTTTTTTATCTATAAAATTATCATAATGAAACAAACACACGACTACAACACCTATATACTAGCTATAGGCCCACACCCTGATGATGTAGAAATTGGTTGTGGTGGCGCACTTTTTCAATCAGCGCTTGAGTGAAAATCTAACACTATCATAGACTTGAGTCCATCTCAGTTATCTACTCATGGCGACCCCACCACCAGAGAAATGGAATCACAATGCGCTGGTGATGTCCTCCGCGTCCAACAGAGAATCAATCTCCAGTGGGAAGATTGAGCTATCATAGATTCAGCGGAAAATAGAAAGGAGTTAGCTAGTTACATAAGAAAACATAAACCAGAAATAGTTATGATGCCATGGACCTCTGATAGACATCCAGACCATGAAGCAACTGCACAACTTGTGAAAAATGCTGTTTTTGTTGCAGGTCTTGAAAAAGTTGAAATTAATTGACTAGCACCACACAAACCCAGATTACTGCTGCACTATATGATCCGACAAGAGTTTGAGCCAGACTTCATATTCAATCTTGATGAAAAAGTCTTTCAACAAAAAATGAAAGCGTTCACTTGCTACAAATCTCAGTTTGATACCAATAGTCGATGATTGGATTATGTAGAAGCTAGACACATCTCTCATGGTCATCGTATTGGGACACACTATGGAGAATGATACAAACTCTATTCTCATGCGGTCTGAATCACCAATTTTGACTCTCTACTCAATTGATTCTTCTAATTATTTTTAGATCCATATTTATTACTTTTCTTACTTTTCTATAATTTGCATAAAACCTTTTGTAGAGCTATAATTAGGTGATTATTCTTTTTGGATAAGTCACAGATATGCACAAAAAACTACAACAAGCACTGATCGAGTGGGGAATGAGTGAAAAAGAGGCGGCTATTTACCTCGCAGTTTTCGTGTTGTGAAGCTGACAAGCAAGTGCAATTGGCAGAAAAGCAGAAATAAAGAGAGCTACTGCATACTCAATCCTGCAAGATTTTGTCGTAAGGTGAATTGCACACAAAACATCATCTGGAAAAGAAACTATCTATAGCGTTATACCACCTGAATCACTACTCGCTCAAAAAAAGGTCTTCTTTTCAGAACTTGAAAAACATTTTGAAAGCCTCTTGCCTGACTTCGCTTCTCTTAAAGATCCTTTCCAGAGAACACCCAAAGTAGTGTACTATGAATGAACAGCATGACTTAAGCAGTTCTATGAGACACTCCTTCACTCAAAGACCGGTATGCGTTCGTTTCTGTGACCGTCTACTGCAGAACCACTACTCGCAAAACGACTCAATGATGATTTTATGCCCAGGAGAATGGCATTGGAAATACATGCACAAGTACTCATGTGTGATTCTGTAGGTAATGCACAACGCTATGGATGACATGAGGATAACATCATCAAAACTGACTATACAGAGACCAAAGTCATACGTCACCAATGATTTGCACTATGGAATGAAATTGACCTCTATGACAATGATAAAATCTCATTTGTCTCGTATTCAGCTGAGTCACAGTACGCAGTTGTTATGACTAGTAGATTCTTCCACGATAGTCTCGTCAGTATTTTTGATTTGTTACGAGGGACATACTAATGGCAAGGCGAGCAAATGGACTAGGGAAATGATGAGAAGAGCACCATGATGTGTCTCATATTTCTAACTCGAACAACTCATTAGACCATACTGCCACCCAACGTGAATTTCTGACAAAGCTACTAGGAGACTATAATGCCAGTACCGATACCTTCAACCAAAAAGAGGTAGACCCTTGATTTCTGTGGATCGGTGAAGAATGAAAAAAGCTCCGACAAGATCTCATGAATTCTGGTGAATATCTAGCAGAACAGTGGCAAAAAGACTTCATTGAACAACATGGGGAAAATATTGGATCTCAACTGCACAAGAAGATTGTTATCTTGTGAGATGCTGATTGACATGACACTGAGCTTCTTCTTTCTCAAATGGATCCTCAAGAACTTATGGGAAAGGAACTTATTCTTATTGATATAGCTGGAGAACAAGCATTTGAAGCAAAAAATCGTCTTTCAGTGAAGTTTCCTATGCTTAGTGTAACAGTCCAAGAAAAAGACTTTAATAAACTAGAGCGTCGTCATCTTCACTCTACCGATACATGAAACTCATTAAAGCGTATTCTTGATATTTCAGAGCCTGTTTCATATATCAACCTACTAAACGTAGGAATGTTTCCGATGGAAAAAATCCATAACGACTATGATAGATGGTTACCGCGTCCCAGTTGGTTTCGTGAATGAGATAACATTTTTACGAGTTTTTTTCCTGTGCCTGACAATCAAGAGGCAAAAGAGCAACATGCACAGATGTATGCTTGACCATATTCCAAAGCATTTGTCGTACAATGAATGAAAAGATTAGGCATCCCCGATCAGTTAGTCGACAATGCAACCTACGCAGCGGAACGATCTGATACACAAGAAGCTGTTGTTGTCTCTCTTACGTGGAATGATAGCTGGAATGGAGAAGAAACTGATCCACCTACGTTTGGGATCAGACCTGGTCAAAAAACCATCATCAATACCTCACATAGAAGAAGCACTGACACATTCAAAGATGGTTTTCGTAAAAGATGATTTCATTCTACCTTTAGCCAAGAATCACAAAATAAGGTCAGTGGTGTGATGCTAGACAATACACCTAAGAAGACGAGTCATCAAAAAAGAGTATGAGCTGCTGTACTGTTGGCACTCTTTATGGCTATTACACCTCTCTACAATACCATCAGCAAGAAAAACAAACGTGATGCATACTTTCAGACCTATGAAAAAGTAATTAACCAAAGTGATAATAACTACTTGGGAGTTGAATATTTCCATAGGTTACAAAAGGAACTTGTTGCAGACTTGCTAGATGATTTACAAGATAATTATTGAATAGATGCAATGAGTACGGATGATCGTTCTACCTTAGAGAGCTGCATCATGAACTATATCAAAACTAACATGAAGGAAATAAATCTACTCTCCTCATCACATCCAGGTGGGATGTACAAGTACCAGTGACAATGAGGACTCCAGATGAATAAAGAATGAAGGCAGCTTTTTTTGGCTGATATGTTTTATGACTTTCTGGCAAAAGAAAACACAAAATTTGCTGATGTGTTATTAAACAACAGAGAGCTGCTTCCGGACGTAGGTGCACTTGCAAAAATCACTGAAGAAGCGTCATATCGTTTTGGATGGTGAGCGTTAGAGAGCAATCTTATCTGAGGCGATATCAATGCTGAAAGTCTCGTCACCATACACCAAACAACAGGAGATGATTCGTACGAAGAGGTTAAAGCAAATACCACAAACATAAAGTATGCAACTGAGCTGGAGCCGCATATATACAAAACACTGCTTGTAGCCAATGGAGAGTATGATTTTACTAATCATTTTGATGTCTTTACACCTCAATCTAGGATTATGGCAGAACCATCGGATGCAAAAACTAATCTTATTCTGCATACCTTTTTGAGCAATATCTATTTCCTTGATGCAGACAGTCATATGAGCATATGACCACAATTGAAACTTGTGGGAGATTACTTTCTGTCTAGAGATGATCTTGGTAATAGCATTGAATCTACCTCTGACATGAGAAAAAAAATCTTTCACTATTTTTTGGAGATGGATCAGAATCCTTTGACTCAGGATCGTTCACTAAAAGAAGAGATAGGAGAATTTCAACAGATCAGCTCTCATGAGGAGGCTCAGAGTCGACTTTCTCGTCACTTAGATATTTACTCTCTACGACAAGTATCACCACAGTGATTCGGAGAATTTGATGACATTATACTTGCTGGCTTGCAAACAGAAAATGTATCAGAGAACGCTGAATCAATTCTATCTCTACGATCACTCAATGATTCATGAGAAAGAGAGCGAGACCCATGACTAGTATATACATGATCTGATTGAATTACGTATAGTGTCTATGTATGACTACAAAAATGATGACTTCAAACAGTAGTTTCTGCAAACAGATATGTGGAAGATGCAGAGGCACTGAGAGATCACATCACTAGAGAACTCTATGCGGAGAAGCTCAGACCTACTACTGGTGAAATGAGAACATTAGACTATGTAGAAAAAGATATCACATACCAAAAGGCCAATTCACTTATGAGACAACAGGTAGAAAGAATCATGGAAGAAACATATGGCAATCCAACTGTCAAACTGGGGAAAGTTGTTCGAGAAGACATCAAGAAACATCTCCAGATTCCATCGTCTACTCCCAACGAGTAACACAACACACTTGACATATCTTGTTTATGGTGCATTATATTTTATCATGTGATTGACTCTCGAGTCACCATCCACGGATGGTTTTATCACATACTACTCATAACCATGAACTTCAAAAACATGATGCTTACTTGACTTACTCTTCTTGCTTTCTTGCAAGTAAAATGACAAGAAATACAAGAATCAACTAGAGCTGATCTTTCGGACAGTCTTTCTCAAACTGAACTTAGCTATCAAGATAGCTTAGCTCAAGAAGAAGAACAAACAATCAATCCATTCACTATCAAAAAAGCCTATGCTGGTCAATTGACTGCTACTCGTATGGCTGCAGATGATATCGATGATACCGGTGTATACTCTTCTACGAGAGCTTGATGAATAGCTTCCTTTGATATCACTAAAGGAACATCACTCAACATGCTTACTGCCCTTACGGTAGAAAGATGATCTGATTTGGAACTACAAGCATCACCATTGCGATTCACATCTGTCTCGCAGAAACTAGGAGACAAGATGAGTATAAGCGCATGAAAACAACCTGTACCTGCTACAGCACTGCGCCCTAACCCGATATCAGGTCTATGACACTTCGAAACATCTACCGATGCGCTGATCGCTTGAGGGTGAATGGGAGTCAACTTACACAAGAAAGGAACATTCAACTGATCTCTAGGAATTGCTGATAGATGAGAGAACCTAGAATACGGAGCAAAAATTGGATACGCACCTAGCGAAGAAAAAAACATCAATCTTGCTGGATGGTACCAAAACAAAGATATACTTGGAGCAGTGATGATTGCCACCTATGACAATGTTTCTGGTGCGATAGTATACAACAACAATCCAGACTCAGAAGCATTGGGATACAAACTCTCGTATGCAGTTGATCTTACAGGAAAAGATGCAACATTAATACTCTACGGAGTGCAAAACCGAGATCTTAATCTAGAAGAAGACAAAGCAATGAACACTGAATTTGGTGCACTAGTGGCAGGATCTACTAAGCTAGGAGATACCCCGATAGACATCACCATGTGATCTGCATATGATGTGGTGAACAAGAACATCAATGGATACCTACAGCTGGCATTCGAACTCAAGTAAGGAGACTTAATTAGCATAGACAAAAAGAAGGAGCAAGCTCCTTCTTTTTAGTTTCATATATTTTTTCAGTGGATTATTTAGTGACTCCTTTTTTTCCTTTGCTTCTTTTCTTTGACTTCTTTGAACCCTCTTTTTTTCACCGTAGGCTATTCTTCTTTGGTTCTTCTCGCTCCTTGATTTGAATGTTATTTAGATCTGCAGCTTGTGAAATTATCTTGTATGTACTATTGTCCAAACTCAATCCAGCCTTGGCATACACTGCTTGGACATCAAGTGGATAATCATTTAGCACTGTTCTTGTTACACTATTTTCTGTTGCAGCTTTCTTTTGTTTGATTCCTCTGCATACAAGTGCAGCAAAGTTTGTCACATACTCAGGCACTATCTTTTTTTGTGGCTGTTTTTTAATTACAGGAGCCTGAGTGGTTGTAATGTGTTTGGCTTTTCTAGCATCTCTTTTTTCTTGTCTTTCTTGCTCACGAATTTTATCAGCTTCTCTTCTGTCATTGATCGTATTCTGCTCTTTTTCGAGGAGTTCACCTATCGACATGGTTATGTGGATTTTTGCAATCTCTTTTACCTGTTTTGGATGTAACAATAAATAGGTTTCCAAAAAATAATAGTGATTATCTTCTATGTCAGCCAGTTGTTTTCTCAAATCCTTCATCACCAGACTGAGCACCTCTTTTCCAAACTGCGTATGACCATAAAGATCTACTACTGCATCTCACATACCCTCTGTTCGTTCTAATAACTGCTTCTTCTTGTCCAACATATAGTATCATTTTTTTGCATCAGCAAAAAATTTTCCTAATTGATTTCTGATATCTTCTTTCCATTCCTGTCATCGACTTACTATATTTTCTTGTACATAAACTAAGACTGCTTCCTTGTATATGGTTTTTATAACCGCCTTAACATAGTCTTTGGGTCACAACCTATTTAATTTCCTCACCTCAGTAACTCTATTCTTTCACTTCCACATAGCATCAACAAAAATATCTGCATATTCCTCCAACATGAAACTATATTCATCCTCTTTCTCCTCTTGGACACCTGTTTTCTCTAACTTTTTCCTAATTTCAGGAATAAGTCTTTTCGTGATTTCTTTTTCAGCTAGTAGATCTTCTTCTGTATAAAAGCATGCATCAAATGATTGCAGAGGCAATCTTGGCTCTTCTCACTTTCAAGCGACTGGCACTTGAGATAAGTAGATAAGTGTTGTCACTAGATCATTTTTTGCTGACTCAAACGACTGTCTTTGCCTTTCTTGAACATCTTTACTAGGTACTCTTAATGGAGAGCTTTGACACTCTAATCGTAAGGCATCGCATCTTGCAATTCTCTCTGCGACCATCTTTTTTGTAAAACCCAACTTTGGTACTTCCATAATATCTATCAGTCTAGCTTGCAAGCTCTTATCAAAAGCATCTATTTTTTGCTCTCTTGGACTCAACTTTCTCTGAACATTGAATGCATTACCCATTGCTGATCTGAATGCTTTCTCAACAGTACTTTTCGAATGTGTCTTAAAAAAACCTTCAAATCATAGACCATTTATTCCTCACATTGCATCTTTTTTTATATAAGAGAAAAAAAGATAGCTAAAAATCTATCTATTTCAATCAAAAGTTGACTTTTTCTCTATTCTGTTTTTGGTATACATTGTGTGTATATGGCCTTAGGCCTTTTGATACAGAAGTGTTCATTCTGATTCTGCTTTATGCTCTAGTACCGGATTCAGATCAAATCACTTAAAGAGTATCTCCAACGCCTTTCAGCTTTGCAATCATACCGCTTCCTTCAATCGGTAAGCAACATCACTCTTTCTTACCCTATCTGTCTCTGGTTTTAGCACGAGAAATAACATAGCTTTACTCTCAATCTCAGATGCACCAACAATCTCACTACTACACAGAAACACCTTCTCAATTTCTGGTATATCTTTAGCAAAGACTCATACGAGTGTCTGATTGTTCGTTGTAACTGCTCTAGCATATTCTGGGTTTCTTTCTTTCAAAAAATTCAACATTGTATATCAATCATATAATAAAAAGAGATTACCCAAAGTAGATACTTCTCACCAAGTCACTGCACTTAACCTCCTCGTAGCTTCAATGAGCTACTATGGTACCTGAGTTCATCACATAGAGCTTATCCACAAACTCACCCAAAAAGGCAAAGTCATGCTCCACTATCATTACCATCTTGCCGGTTGCGATTATTTTATTCAACAATTCTATGACTTTTCATTTTAGTTTGGGTGATACTCAAGCAGTAGGCTCATCAAGAAGATAGAGCCTTGTATTTTGTAGATAGAGTCTTGCTATTTCGAGTAATCTCATCTGACCTCACGAAAGATTACCTGCTTTTTCATCTTTTTTATCATAGAGATCTAGTTGATTGAGTATGTTGGCTATTTCATTTTTATACTCTTGGGGAAGCATGCTTACGGGGAGGATTTTTTGTT
>JAHDGZ010000006.1 GCA_020631605.1 bacterium | reverse complement strand
ATATCATAAACAAAAACTTATATACTATTAATGTCTTTTGTCAACACTATGAGAGCAACTCTACTTCACCTTTATCAATTGCATCTTTTACCTTCTTGTATTTCAGATCATACTCAATTCTTCCGTCTGGGTATCTCACATTTACCTTATCATTGGGTCTTAACTTTGCATTAGTCTTCGTATTCTCTACCTGATTTGCCGCAGGTCACTGTTCGCTTAAATCTATTATTTCAAATCAATCTTCATCTTGGTAGACAACCTTGTTTCATTCTCTCTTTAGATTCTCTGTTTGATTCTGTCATGACAACAATTGCTCTACTTGTTTCACTAGTTTTTCAGGAGCATTGGCTGCAACATTACTTAGTTTTTGAAGAAGTGCGTCTTGTTGTTTCTGACGCTGTTCTTCTGCTTGCTTCACTCTCTTCTCGAGATTCTCCCAATCAATATTCGCTACATTGATCACTGTTTCACGATAGATTGACTTCATCAATGCGGTAAATTTTTCGTATCACTCCTTCTTGTATACTACAAGAGGATCTTGTTGTGCATAAGACATAAGTCCAACCTTATCTCTCAGGTATTGCATAGCAGAAAGATGCTGTACTCGATATCTATCAATCACTTGTAGATAGATAGTTGAGAGAAGACGATTTTGTACATGGTCAGGAACATTGCTGCTACGTACTGATACATGATCGACTATGTGCTGAGTTACTAAACTAGCTAGTTGATTTGAGGATTGAATTTCCTTCAATTCATCGTTTGACAAATCTATATTACACTCTTTTTTGAGTATCTCTACTAATTCAGTAGGTGGTGTTCTGACTGCTTGGTGATATGTCATGAGTTCATCTACTACTTTCGGGATAATTGATAACACCTCTCCGGCGACTGGTGATTCTCCTGTACTAATAATATCTGAATCTTTTTGTTCTCCATGAATACGCTCAACCTCATCTAATGCATGCAGCATCATATCTCTTTTTGCATAGACTTGCTGTCTTTGCTTATCTACTACACTATCATAATCGAAAAGATGTTTTCTTGTAGAAAAATGCCGTCATTCCATTTGTTTCTGAGCTCTTTGTATTGCTGTCGCAAATTGTTTCTGTGTTAGCTCCATTTGATTCAATTCATCTGCTCCCATCAACATTCATGCAAGGCTTCTAATCTTCTCTCCACCAACTTTTTTCATAATATCATCATCAAGAGCAACCATAAATACTGAGATTCATGGGTCACCTTGTCTACCTGCACGACCACGCAATTGATTATCTATACGACGAGAATCATGTTTCTCAGTAGCCAATATCATCAAACCAAAATGCAGATCTCTCTCTATCGTTTCCAAGTCTGGTTTTGTTGGATCACGAACAATAATCTCTGCATACGCATCTTCTGCATTCTTCTTCGAAGAGTTCATCTTGATTCTTATTGCTAACTGTTGCTCCTCTTTATCGAATCGTTTCTTTTGAGACTGAGCAATATTTTCATCATTAAGCTCCAAGGTGTCCTTGAGGGTAGCAATCAGCCAATCATATTCTACTTGTGAATATACTGTTGCTGACACTATCTTTGGATTCTTTTCATTATGTATCGATTTTTTTATCCACTGTGCATAATTGATCGCTAGGGTTGCATTAAGATCTTCATCTAACTTAATATCCGTACCACGTCATGCCATATTTGTTGCTACTACTACCGAAGATTTTTTACCTGCATTACTGACAATCTTAGCTTCTTGTTCATGAAACTTAGCATTGAGTACACTATGTTGAATTGATCTTTGAGTTAGTTGTTGCGACAAGGATTCAGATGTGTGTATAGCAGATGTACCAATAAGAATTGGTTGTCACATACTATGAGCAAACTGGATATAATCCATCGTATGATCTCGCTTAGCTTTCTGAGAAAAGTATACTTTGTCTGACTTATCAACACGAATTACCGGTTTGTTTGTTGGAATTTCCAACACATCTAAATCATAGATAGATGAGAATTCCTCTCCTTCTGTGACCGCAGTACCTGTCATACCTGACAACTTCTTGTATTGTTTAAAAAAATTTTGGTAGGTAATAGTTGCCATCGTTTTAGATTCTCTTCTGATGGTAACTCATTCTTTTGCTTCAATCGCCTGATGGAGTCATTGGCTGAAACGACGACCTGGCATTGCACGACCAGTATTGGCATCGACGATTAAGATCTCGCCTCACTGTACGATATATTCTTTGTCAGGGCGATATACTGCTTTTGCCTTAAGAGCATTTTCTATATGGTGAATCTCATCATATCCTAAATCCTTATATAGATTTTCTACATTGAGCATTTTTTCTAACTTTGCTATTCATTCAGAGCTTAGTGTTGCTGTTTTGGTTTTTTCATCTATGAAATAATCTCCGTGTTGATCATCCTCTTCTTGTGATGTAACTCCATCCTTAGTATCTTTAGCATCATTCATAATATCATGCAGAAATCCTTTACTGACTTTCTTAGGTCATTTTGCAGCAATCAATGATCATGCTATCTTTGCATAATGAAGATATTTCTCTGTTGGTTCATCTGCTGCTTGAGATATAATCAATGGCGTTCTTGCTTCATCAATCAATATCGAATCTATTTCATCCACTATTGCGTAGTTTAATGGTCTTCGGAGAAGGTTTCTTTCACGAAGATTCTTGACTAGATTGTCACGAAGGTAATCAAATCATAACTCAGAATTTTCTACATAGGTAATATCACATGCGTACTGTTCACGCCTTGATTGTGGAGGTACTCCCTTGGTTACTATCCCTATACTCAATCCCAATCGTTGGTAGAGATTTCACATCCATTCTCCATCACGTGATGCCAAGTAATCATTTACTGTTACTACATGTACTCACTTACCTGCTAGGGCATTGAGGTATACTGGCATAGCTGCCACGAGTGTTTTACCTTCACCCGTTTTCATTTCTGCTATCTTTCACTTGTGAAGCACTGCTGCTCACAAGAGCTGTACATCATATGGTATCATGTTCCATGTTTGTTTTTCTCCTTTTACGTCATAACTATTTCAGACCATTCTTTTGCAGGCTTGCTTGACTACAGCAAAAGCTTCTGGCAAGAGATCATCCAGTGTCTCTCAAGCGATTACTCTCTTTTTGAACTCCTCTGTTTTTGCTCTCACTTCATCATCTGATAAGTCATGCATAGTTTCGTAGATTCTATTGATGTCTCAGACAAGACTATCTAGCTTATTTAGTTCTTTTTGGTTTTGGTTTCATGCAATAGCACTTAGTATACGATTGAACATTTTTCTCGTTATTGATTATCTCTAAAATTTACTTTTCAATGAGTAACTATTCTATAAAAATATCACCTAATTGCAATAGGTGCTATGTTGTATAGATGTAGATATGTTGACATTCTCCACATAGAGTGTTTTATTTTTTTACAATCACTGCAGTTTTTCTTTTTTTTACTAATTCTTGACTTCTCTGTGATAGTGAATATAAGAAAGTTAGCATAATCAAAAACTATGAACTTTTTCTTCCATAACCATTAAAATCGATTTATGAAAAAGTTCATGCAACAACTGCAGAAAGACTGGTGCGACAATACTGAAGCACTCTCATTGTTACTCATTGCTGCCGTATACGGCAGTATATTGTTTGGCTCAATGGGAATTACGATCCTGTTTCCCATTCTTATCTGCTTAGGTGTGTATCTCTGTATATCAATACTCTAGTACACACCGACCTGTGAGTTATTACTTTGCAGGCCCCCGCAACCTAGATCTACTATATATGTATGGAAATTTATGTCGATGAAGCGTGACGTTGACCGTTAGCATGACCAGTCCGAGTAGGTGCTGTTCTCCCACTTTCTAGATTTTCAAAAAAACTTTTTCGTGACAGTAAACAACTGACTGAGAATAAAAGAAATATCTGCTATGATCATATGCAAACATTAGCACAATCTGGAAAAATACTCTTTGCTTCTTGATTCGCTTCAAACAAAGAAATAGACCGCAATGGCATCATCCGGTCGCTCAGACGATCAATCATTAGAGCCCTTTTCACAATAGCAAAAGAGCATCCTGACCTACAAATCCCTACACATAGATGATGTTATCTCAAAAAATTACTCTCACTACCCAACGATACTCTACAGCTCACTATTGATGGTAACCATACCTTTGGTCTAGATACATGGCGAAACACCACTACCATAATCAAATGAGATCAAAAAAATCCATTCATCAGCATGGCTTCTATCGTTGCCAAAGTAGAACGTGATAGATGGATGACGTCTCAAGATACACTATTTCCTGACTACTGATTTGCACAACATAAAGGCTATGGTACGCAGCAACACAGAGAAGCTATTAAGTCTTTGTGACCTACTCCACTACATAGAACCACATTCATTTCCAATCTCATATAAGTCTTTTATCATACACTCTGATAGTACTCGTTGTATAGGTTTTCATGTTATTTACATCACCATTTTTCTTGCTTTAGAATATATCACCATTACTATCTTAGTATATTTTTTATACTTCATTGATTCATATGAGCAAAAAGGATTTTGTAGCATCTATTCAAGAAGGATACTCACACGAATGAGATCATTTGATCCTCTGAAAAGCAAAACTAGATCATGAAGTAGTCTCTGAAGCCACTATTTCTATCCCTCTCAAAACACTTAATAGACATGGTCTTATAGCAGGTGCAACTGGTACCTGAAAAACTAAGTCTGTACAGCTCCTCTTGGAGTGACTCAGCAATCATTGAATACCCTCACTCGTGATGGATATCAAATGAGATTTAAGTTGATTGGCTCAACCAGGTGATGGTGAAAACAAACATATTATTTCAAGACATACATCACTAGATCTTCCCTATGATGCCACATGATTCCCTGTAGAACTTCTTAGTCTTAGTGATCAACCATGAGTAAGGCTTAGATCTACAGTAAGCGAATTTGGGCCGTTACTTTTTTCTAAGATGCTTTGATTAAACCATACACAAGAAAGTGTTATGAGTGTTATATTCAAATATTGTGATGACAGACAACTCGGATTGGTTGATCTTGATGATATGAAGACAGTTCTAAAATTTATCACTGAAGAAGGAAAAGAATGATTTGAAGATAGCTATGGTTTTGTTGCTGAATCTAGTGTAGGAACTATTTTTAGGAAAATCGTCGCCCTAGAACAACAAGGAGCAGACATCTTTTTCTGAGAGCCAAGCTTTGAAGTATTTGATTTAGTTAGGACGTGAAGTGACTGAAAGTGAGTAATCAACATTTTGAGACTTACCGATATGCAAGATAGACCAGCACTTTTTTCAACCTTTATGCTCAGTCTTTTGGCTGAAGTATACGATGTATTTCCTGAAGCAGGAGACTTGGATAAACCTAAGCTGGCTATCGTGATTGATGAAGCACATCTTGTCTTCAAGGAAGCTAGTAGTGAGTTACTTGATCAAATCGAGACAGTAGTCAAGCTGATCAGATCAAAAGGAATCTGAATTTTCTTCTGTACTCAACTGCCTGATGATATTCCGGCACCAGTATTAAGTCAGTTATGATTGAAGATTCAGCATCAACTCAGATGAGTTACCGAAAGAGATCGCAAAGCTATCAAACTAGCAGTAGAAAACTATCCTATTTCTGACTACTACAAACCTGAAGACCTGATTATGGAACTATGAATTGGTGAGGCTTTTGTTACTTGTCTAAATGAAAAATGAGTACCTACTCCTCTATCACATACTTATCTAAGAGCACCGCAATCAAGAATGGACATACTTACACAAGCTGAAATAGATATAGCAATCTCGTCGTCTCTACTTATACACAAATATAAGGATGATCTAGACAAAGAGTCTGCTCATGAATTACTTCAAAAGGAAATTGCTGAAAAAGTAAAAGCTGACGGAAAAAATGCAGATGACCAAAATAACGGTAGTGTTTCACATCTCCTTAACAATAAATTTGTCAAAGGCGTTGCCAGTGATTTTACCAATCAAATTATAAGATGAGCATTGAGAAAAATGTGACTCAAAGTACACGGGAGTAGAAGTTTTGTGAAATTCTAAGCGTTTGTAGCTCTCTTGAATTCTTCACCCTCACTAGAAGAAAGGCATTCTGCTAATCCTTCCTTCCATCCCATTCATAGTGGCTTCTTAATAGCCTTTCATGCTCCTGCGGCAAGCATTTCTTTTCATACTTTTTCATTATCAGTCACTACAATCAACTTATTTGCATCTAATCACATTTTTACTGCCTCTAAGACCAAATCTACTCCTCTATCTTGTCAGTTGATTGAGTTATCTAGCAAAAAGAAACAATCTTTGCTTCATTCAGCAGCAATTTCTTCTAGTCATCATTCAAAATCTCAAACAACTTTGATTTCATATTTATCATTGAGCGTTCAAAAAATTTCATCAACTGATAGAAAGTTTAAGAACTGGTCATCATCAATAATTACTACCTTTGGTTTGTTCATAACAAGAATACTTTGTATAGTAAACAACATAACTATACCTTAATTTCTTCTCTTGTCAACTTTCTTAATTCGTGTTAGCGTATTTTTTCTACTCCTTTAAGTATCAAGAACAGCTTTCTTATAACATTCAACCCATTGTATCATAAACGATACATAAGAGATGGTTTATCGTCTTTTCTTTGAGTCATATCTTTTTCTGATAGTAGTCAATCTAGATATAATACTCATGCAACTCCATGAAAAATAGATCAACTATGATTCACTATCATACCTTGATTGATATCATATCACTTTTTGTAGAAATTATCTATATCTTCTTTGTAGTCTCTAGCATTGCGTAGAACTAGCGTATATTTTTTGAATAGTCACAAATATCTAGCATAATGCTTACAAAATCGGCACTCCCCATCATAATATACGACAATCTCCTCTTTCATGCTCTTGAAGTTGTTCAAAGAAATACTAAGTTATATGTATTTATTGTCTCATACTAGCAATGCAAGGTAATCGCAACATACTTCTTTTTGTCTTTTTTGTTTCTCTTTTATGAGTCTTGGGCTCACTGTATCTTAGTACCTATGGCGATCCAGTGGTAAATCTTATGAGCTGAGATTTCTTCAATACTTTGAATGGTATTGCTGCATGTGATATGTGCCGATATATTAGAGTTGTAATGTTTCCCTTACCGGTCATCTCATGAATAGCTCTTTGGAAAAATGACAACAAAGTTTTTCATACTATTCTGATACTAGCAGCAATAGGTTTCTGACTAGCTCTCTACAAGTATTGAATTCAATATCGATGATGGTGAAGTGTCCTGTGTGATCGAAGAGCTACAACTCCTTGCAGCAGTATGGATGTAGAGTATTTCGGATTTATGAGTATGGCATTCTTTTGAATGGTAGCGTTTTTGTCCATGATGATAACAAGCATCTATGCGATTTACTCACAAGATAGTCAGCATGTGACAGACTCAGCATCATAGTACAGTTGTGATCATAGGAGCTGGCTTTGCATGACTCAGTAGCTACATACAATTAAGAAAACGTAACCCAGATGTCTCTATCACTCTCTTTGATCTCCGTAACCACTTCACATTTATTCCATCATTGCATGAGTGTCTATTAGATAGCGATCATCTATCCTCAATACAAATAGACCTCAAAAAATATTATGGTGACGATTTTGTACAAGCAGAAATTCAAACGATACAACCTGAACACATCACTACAGTAGAGTGAGATGTATGGACATTTGATTATGCAGTCATTGCGACCGGGTCTCGTACTAATTTTTTTGATAATGAAAACTTTGCTACTCATAGCTATTTATTACGTCGACCTGAAGACACTATAAGACTTAATCAAAAACTTACTACTGCGAAACATATTAGCATCATCTGATGATGATTTACCGGAGTAGAAGTTGCTAGTATTTTAGCGCTTAGAAATCATAATGCACACATCCGTCTCATTCACTCACAAGAGAGACTACTGCATCGTCTTTGCCCTGATTGTGGTATTCGTAGTAGAAAGCGACTCGAAAAACATCATGTTGAACTTATACTAGGAGATAGAGTGCAGGATATTCAAAAAGATCATATAACCTTACAATCTGGTCTCTCGCTAGACTCAGATGTTACGATATTGAGCTCTGGTATTCGTATTAATGATCAACACCACAAACCATATCTGACCTTTGACTGAGCATACAATTCACTTGAATCAGAAAGAATATACATGTGTGGTGATGTCGCAATTCATTGATTATATTCTACAGGACATAACGCTATGAGTGAATGAAAAAGAATAGGAAACCTCATTGCTGACCAGCTACTATGAGTACAACATAACTATAAAAAACTAGTCAATTACGATAAGTTAGTCATCTCGCTTGGAGAACAAGATTGAATCCTGAGCATATGATGAAGATCAATCTACTTACCATGGATCTCATGATTGTTTAAAAAGATGATTGAAAAAAAAATCATTCGAGAACTCAGAAACAAGAGATTTCTTCCTTTTTAAGAAGATTATGTTCCTATTTTTTTCATAACAATATCGTTGTAACAAGTTACTTTTGTTTTACATTGTGCAAGATCATTTGTATGATCTTTTTATCATTTATTGATGCAGAATGGATTTAAACAAAGTAACGCTTATTGGGAGAACGACTGCTTCTATTGAAAGACAAACTATTGGCACTACATGATGATCAGTGTGTAACTTTTCACTTGCTACCAATAGGAGCTACAAAAATTCTGAAGATCAGTTAATCAAAGAAGCTGAGTTTCATAAATGTGTAGCGTTTTGAAAAACAGCTGAACTACTTGCTGAATTTTGTGAATGAAGTGTGAGATTGTATCTTGAATGAAGACTGACTACCAAACAGTGGAAAGACAAAGATGAAAACAATAAATCACAGACAGAAATCATCATAGATCATTTCATCTTTTTGGACAAGAAAAAACAGTTCCTTCATACATGAGACACTGCCCACAATCAAGAAACTGTCTAACTTAGTCTAGATATTGATTATTCAGTCCACTCACATCCAGCAGTAGTTGCTAATGTATTCAATGGCTGGGTTCCTCTTAGTTCTGCACTGTTAGGTCATCTCCATACAGGTACTCATGTGATCCCAGCTATAGTACATTTTTGAGATTCGAGTTGGCAGTCAATATATTCTACATCTGAAAAAGCACTTCAAAAGAGAGCTTTTTGATCTTTACAATGTGGACAGGTTGCTGTTCCATACATTCTTCGATCATTTTCAGATAGGCAATCAGCTAGAGCTGTTGTCTTAGCAATATCAACGTTTACATCTACGTTCTTTTTTCCACATGCAGTAAGCAGTAGAAGCGAACTCATCAAACCAATCATTACTACTTTTTTCATCTCTTAAGTATAAGTAAATCGTATACAGTACATGTATTTCTTTTTGCTTCTAATGCAAGTGATGCTATGCTTTTCACCTTTTTTTTACTTTACAAACCAGAAGATCTTTAACTGATCTATAGACTACCCACATCATAATCAGTAATCAAAGAATTTTAACCTCTAATCATGCAAATGGTAGTGCACTAAAAACACCAGCTAGACCTATCAATCAGGCTAAAGTAATTGAACAACTCGGGCATCACGTAATCAAGACCCCTAAAAATGATCCTAACGCTCACCAAAATGTCTTTGCTCATCATCATGTATTCAATTTTCTAAATCTATAGACATGTGTAGCAACAAATAGACCTATCAGCATACTGAGCAATCGGTGTGATATTCTTTCGATCCAAAAATATATTACTCCGTTATTCCCAATAATTGTATCTATATCTATGAAAAGATATCCTAACCATAAAATTATTCATCATACGATGATTCATGAGAATAAAGAAGGCATATCTTTGAGCAGTAGACGTATATTATATTTCATTTCATAGTCACACCCGATAAAAGGATATATCCCACTATATTGAACATATGATAATAATGCAAGAATTTAGTAAGATTATAATACCACTCACATTTTTTGACTTATTCATCATCAGGCCTAGACCAGACACCGTATTTGATTGTTCTTCATGCTGCAACAAATGTCTTTTCATAAAAAGTCTCTATTCAATGATGTTCACCTAATAGGTCAGATTGATACAGATCTTTCGTCATTCTTTGTAATTCCCATCAATCTTGAGCTAATGATTGCTGACTTCGTTCAAAAAGGTCTGTATCGTCTGTTTTTAGTTTTAACATACCTCAGGGCTTGAGTAGTGTTTTGTATATCTGTAAAAAGCGCTTATATGTTAGCCTTCTTCTTGTATCAACACCTTTAGGTCTTGGATCTGGATGTACGATCCATATTTCTTCTACCTCTCACTCATCAAAAAAATCAGATAAGTTTTGAACAATTGCACGCAAAAATCCTACATTAGCACCTCCTTTCTCTTTTATCTTTTGTAAACCGTACCACATTCTTTCTCACTTCTTGTCTATTCATACAAAGTTACGCTCTGGATAGATAGCTGACATTCACACACAATATTCTCACTTTCAGCAAGCTATCTCAAGGGTAATTGGATTGTTGTTAGCAAAAAAATCCCTACTTCGGTTCCCTTTGATCTTTGTATAGAGATCTTTTCATGGTTCTAACAAACGATCATCTAAAGCGATTTCTTTATGTCTTATTGATTTTTTTCTCATACCTCATGATAACTAAAGGTTTGCATCTGTCTGTCTCTTTGCTTGTTGTATCATCATAAACTCCTATGATTCTAGCAATTAACACTTCTTTTGCTAGATGAATAAACGGCTTTTTGGCTTTTTTTTGTTAAGTATAGCAATAGTTGCCACACGAGTAACTCGTTCCACTATATTTTTCTGACCAGTAGTAAAAATATGGATTGATAATCCGACAGACCAATACCTTACAGTACATATTGATGATCACCCAGGTTTTGGTGTCTGACCATTTTCCTATGAGATCTTTCCTTATCAAGTAGATGTCTCAGAGAAACACAGCATTGCCACAAACGATGGTTCTTATGTCCCACTTACACTTCCTTCGAAACGAGATGCTGTGATGATTAATCCAACTAGAAGCACATACATCCTATGGACTGAAAAATACTCTACTGGTGCTAATAGCTATCACGACACGTTTGAGCTATGGAACAACAAACAACGCATAGTTGGTCCATATACTTACCTTGATCAATTAGTGATACCTATCATATGGGATGTATGACCGAATCAATGACTTCCCAACTCTGTAAAAAATGTTTGGTGGAAATCTGATGTCACTTTGAATAAACTATATAGATATGCTGACTTTCTGCCTGCATACTATAGTTATATCAAATGAGAGTAACACATTTAGACCTATCAGCTTTTCTATCTATGGACACACAACGAGATGCACTCATTTCTACTTTCCTTGAGCGGAACAAAAAACTTAATCTTAGCGCAATCAGAGACAAAGAGTCAGTTTATCAAAAACATATTTTGGACAGCATAGAGGTGCACAAAAAAATAGAATTTGAACCTGGATCAACCATCGTAGACATTGGGACTTGATGATGATTCCCACTGCTACCGCTTGCCATGCTCAACCCTTCTTGTACATTTCTCTGAGTAGACGCGAGAAGAAAAAAAACACATGCAGTTCAGTTTATAGCCGATGAAGTAGGTATTACGAATGTGAAAACATTACGATCAAGAGTTGAAAACATGTCTCAAAGGTTTGATTATGTCACTGCCAGAGCAGTTTGATTTGCAGACAAAATCATTCCTCGATGTGCACCTTTGGTCAAAAAGGGAGGAAAACTTATACTTTATAAGATACTCTCAAGTGAAGAAGAACCACTTCTTTTGGATCTTGCAGAATGAAAAAAACTGTTTCTAGAAGAGATGCACTACTACAAGCTATTTGATGATGACATACAAAGAGTTATCTATATTTTTGAAAAAATCTAAACTTATTCGTCCTTCTCTAAGGCCTTATTGACCATACTCATAAAGTCTTCTACTTTTTTGAATAGTCAGTCTACATCACCTTCAATCTCAATTTTTTCAATCGCATCTCATTGAGACACGGCATTGACTATTCATTGGTCATCTTCTGACACCACTCTTCCAAATACTGTATGAGCACCATTGAGTCGAGGCGTCTCTGCATGTGTAATAAAAAACTGTGATCCATTGCTATGCGGTCATGAGTTTGCCATAGACAATACTCATGGAGTATCATGTAGCAGCTCTGGATGAAATTCGTCAGCAAACTGATACCCAGGTCATCATGTTCATGTTCCTTGAGGACATCATCATTGAATCATAAAATTATCTATCACACGATGGAAGTTTAGGTCATTGTAAAAACCTCTCAATGCTAGGTTTACAAAATTTGCTACTGTCATAGGCGCCTTGTCACTATGCAATTCTAACTTAATCTCTCCTTTGTCCGTTTTGATTGTTGCTGTAATATCTGTCATCTTGTTATAGAATAGATCATAAAATTATTGAGTTGTATTATAATAGTTGTTATAGAGTTCTTTTGCCTCTTCTGCTATAGTGCTGTCTGGCGCATACGTTGCTCTACTGATAAAGTCTTTTGCTTTAGATGTTTGTGAATTATCTAGATACCGTTTACCAATACGAAAACAAGCTGTAGTGAACGCTTCGCTACTTGGCGCGTTTCGTTCAGTTTCTTGGAGATTATTGTAGTCAACAAATGCTTTTCATAGATGATGTAGATTAAATCATTCAGCTATGTAGTAGTTGGCTCTAAACTTTTCTAACTCTTCTACTATTTCTCATGTCTCCTTAGAGCGCTCTATCACTGAATCGAATCTCCATACCCTCTTTCATCTTTCCATAGCCTGAAAACACTCACGCGCCTTGTTTTTATGTGCATAATAGAGTGCTATCTCCATATATAATTGGTAAACAATTGCCTTCCTATTGGGATGTGCAGCTCTTTCTCGGCTACTCACTTGTTGCAAATTTTTCACCAATGATCCATACGTAAGCACACACGCTGGGAGTTTAACTTCATATAATCTATATTCTTGGACATCAATCGAAAAATCCTCTCTAAACAAGCGAATCAATTGATCAAGATGTTCATCTAAATCACATAATGCATAATTACATAGGGTTGTTTCATGCAGCAAGAGTCTATCTATCTCAAATTCTTTGCTTGCTGTTGCTGCAGAGATATACTGAAGAAGTTCAGCTTTCTCTTTTGCAAGAGTCTCATCTTTGGAGTCAAAATCAGTAATTCAATAGATTGCTAATTGCAATAAATCAGTCTGATGGTATTCAACTGCTCAGTCTACAATATTCTTATAGTCCCATATATTCTTTATACTACCATTCTTAATTGCATACGCATATTTAAGTCAAACTCAATTTTTTCGATTATTATTTTTTTTCCACCGAGTGAAATATAAAACAAAAAAAGCTATATACTTATTCAAATCAATCCTTTCTCTTATACTCTCATTCATAGCTCTCTGTAACTGACTGAGCAAGTGATTCTCTCATACATTACTTTCCAGTATACTATGATCACAATGCTTCATCAAATCAATGCAGTCTTGTTCTGATAGTGCGTCAAAGGCTATCTTTATTCTATCTAAGACAACATCATCAGAATAGAATCAAGCTATATTATTGTCTAAGTTATTTAGCACTTGCTTTCCTAGTGCTGAGCTTACAAATTTATTTTCCACAAACTCATTGATACTATGCCTAACTACCCTAACTACATTTTCTTTGGCTCAGAATTCTTTATTTTCTAGACTAGATTGCAATCTTTCTGTGCTTATAGCCCCTCAATCTTTGTTGCTTAATCGCTGTTTTGATTCACTATCTATCAAATATTGATTCGCTTTTGCCTGTAAATAGTACTCTCCATATTTCTCAATACTATAGACAGGCATTATCAACTCACTTTCAAAACCATCTGAGTATTTTTCTCACTCTATTCTTTGGTAACCCATTATTCGATCAAATACCCATTCATTTATACCTGGAGAATCTTCAGTGTACAATTTTGATAAATCTCATAGAAAGCGAGCGCATTGTTGAAAGGCAACTACATCGCTAGAACCTAATCACTCTTTTAACATCAATCTTACTGTATCTATATCGTTTACAACATCTAAATCATAAAGCGTTGTATCTACATTTTTTTTATGCTCGTGTTGTGCAACCACAGCAGAAATTCCATATAAATATGTTATTGATTCTCATCCATCAAAATTTCTTCGTGCTGCTTTTGCCAACATTGTAAACAACTTCTCTCTCACTTGTGGTTCTGTAACATGCTTTGAAATAAGTGCTATGCTCTCTTGATGAAATGCTTCATTTGAGATGTTTTTTAGTCAATACGTCAATCATGCCCTGATATCCACAAGAGCAATTGGATCAACGTAATCACTAGTAGTCAGCTCTGCCAACAATTGATCTATAGTTGGTTCTTGAGATTTCTTTCTAGAGACCGGTCAAAGAAACAAAAAACTTTCTAGTGCCATTTTTTCTTTTTTCACTAAACAACTTATTCTAATTATGTCAATTATTCATTCAAGTGTATCTTTTCCGTTTCTCTCTATTGATCTAGTAGAGAATGACCTTTTTGTTGGTGAAAGACCTGAGTCCATCTGGTCAATTTTCTTTTCCATATCAGGTCTTTTTGACTCAACCAAATGGCAAAGAAGATTTTGACGCTGGTTGTTGATTGATAAATATCATTCATCATTCCAACTGTCTCGCCACATCCTTACACTGATCGATGTCATCTCCGTACACTACTGCAGAAAGCCCAAAATCACTATTGTTTGCCAATCTGATAGACTCTTCAATAGAACTAGACCTTACAATGCTTGCTACTGGACCAAACACCTCTTCACGATAACTAGTCATCTCAGGCGTTACGTCAGCGAGTACTGTTGCTGCATAAAATTGCTCTTTTGAACCAACAATTTTTCATCATGTTATCAATCTAGCTCACTGAGCAATTGTCTGTTCTACTTGATGATGAATTTCATGAAGCAATTTGGTTGTTGCTATTGGAGGCAAATCAGAATTAGGATCCATAGGGTCTCCTATTTTAAGTGCAGCCATATGCAATCACATTTGTTCTACAAAATCTTCATAATGCTTATCTAAAATAATAAACCTCTTGCTTGAATTACACCTTTGACCTCCCATTGTTATACGACATGCGACGGCTTTGGCAACCATGGCTGAAGTATCTTTATGATCTAACAATACAAATGCATCATTTCATCATAACTCAAGCACTGATGGTTTGAGGTACTTACCTGCAAGTCATCAAACAATACTTCAAGCTTGTTCACTAGCTGTAATATTGACTCCCTGAATAGCATTATTAGAGATAATATGTTCTGACTGACTACCAGATATATACACATTCGTATACACTCACTCTGGAAATCATGCTTCTGCAAATAATTTTTCTATCATAGCAGCACACAAAGGAACATTTGAAGAATGCTTATAGACAGTAGTATTTCATGCAATAATATTTGCAGCTGCAGCTCTTAGTACTTGATTATAAGGGAAATTCCATGGACCAATTCAGTATATCACTCAGAGCGGATCATAGACATACTTCCCTGTCATTCCATCATGTGAAAAATCCTTATCTCCAAGTACTTCTTCTACATTGTCTGCATACCATCTCATGAGATTGGCACATGATGTTAGTATCCCTTGGGAGATATGTTGTAACATTCCCATCTCTTTGGTTGCAAGCAAACAAATTTTATCACGATCTCTATCCATAATGTCTGCCAATTTATGAAAGAGAGACGACCTGTGTTCTAAAGATGTATCCTTCCAGCTAATATATGCTTGTTGGGCGATGGCTATCTTTTGATCTACTTGATCATTGGACATTTTTTCTACTTCAATATTGATTTCTCCAGTGAATGGATTACGAGACAACTGTGTGGACATCTGATTACTACTATCATCTAAATGTTTTTTTTTCGTATTAAGCAACTTTCTCAGGATACATAATTTTTACTTCTATGATTTTTAGTCATGTCTGCGCAAATGCACTTTGCATAACCTCATGAAAATTATTTCATGCGTCTAGACTATATCACTTGGCACCAAAACTTTCTGCAAGTCATACAAAATCTGGATTTGTTAAATCTAAACCAAATGATGCTAATCACATAGCACTTTGCTTCCACTTGATCATCCCATATGCGCTATCATTGAGTACAATGATTGTCATATCTAATCATAGCCTCACAATCGTTTCTAAATCACCTAAATTCATCAACAGACCTCAATCTCATACTACTGCAATCACTTGTTGATTTTCGTGTAATATTTTTGCCATCATGGCTGAACTGTATCATGCTCACATAGTAGCTAAAGCATTATCCAACAACAATGTATTAGGAGAATAGGTTGGGAAGTTACGTGCAAATCGTACTTTATACAATCAGTTATCAAGAGCGACTATTGCATCATCTTCTATGTTTTTACGTAATTCTCTGATGAATCGCGCTGGTGTCACTCCCTGTGTACAGCATATGGTGTCAGTATTCGCTTCCATCATTGAACGAGCCTTGAGTGCTGTCTCATAAATACTATCGAAACCCCATCATGATGTATCTATCTCTGATTCATACAATCTCCACAACGTGTTTCCTATATCTCATGGAACCTGCAAATTTGGTTTATACAACTCATCTACTTGAGCAGGAGTGAAATTAATATGCACCACTTTAGTCTTACCATCGTGGACTACATTAGTTGGTTTTTCAATAGTATCATGCCCTACTGCTATCAACAAATCAGCCTGGTCTATCACATCATGAATATAGTCATTCGATGTCAGAGCAGCAGTTCCTATATACTGTGGAAGACGTTCATCTACTACTCACTTTCCCATTTGAGACGTGAAAAATGGGATATTGTGTTTTTGGATAAATTTTGTCAAATACTTAGTTACTCTCTTCCTATTCGCTCATGCTCATACCAATATCATGGGTCTGTGAGCTTTTTCTAGATAGGAGACTATCTCGTTGATTGCCTTCTCATCTGCTATTGGTCTTCTGATCTTATCAAAGACAATAGGAACTAGACCACTTGCATCTTCTCTAGCTATATCTTCAGGCAATTCTATATGTACTGCTCATGGCTTCTCTGCCTCTGCTGTCATGATCGCATCAGCTATCGTACTAGAAACTTTTGCTGCATTGACTATGGTTGTCGCAAACTTGGTGACAGGTTTCATCATACTCACCACATCAAGTATCTGAAAACGTCATTGCTTTGATTTTTTGATTGGCTTTTGTCAGGAAATTACCATCACCGGCATTCAGCCCAACTGGGCATAAGCAACTCCTGTCATCATGTTAGTTGCTCAAGGTCATAAGGTAGCCATCGCTACTCCTACTTTTCCTGTCAATCTTCCATGTGTTGCAGCCATAAAGACTGCTGTCTGCTCATGACGAGTAACAACAATCTTGATCGATGACTCTCTCAAAGCGTCCAACAAATCAAGATTTTCTTCTCCTGGCACACCAAACACATACTCCACATTATGAGCCTCCAAACACTCAACAAACAATTTTGCAACGTTCTTTACCATTATGTTAGCACCGTATAAAATACTTATAGACTAGCTGTATCCATCAAATTATTGAATGCAAGACATTTTGGGATATTTCCTGATATTTGTTGACCCTAGATTTTGACTTTTTTGTTTTAAATCACTATAATTAGCTATGTTTAGTTTAACGAGAAACTAATGTCTAAAGACAACCCAGAAATCATAGAGCACTATGGTTCCATGTATACAAAACTTTTCCGTTACTGACCAATACTCGCAAGTCTCATCATTGCAAGTATCGTATCCTTTTTCTTGTTGAGTTGAAATTCAGCACAATCTGGAGAACCTCTTCCTGCGCAAGTATGAGTTTCTACCAACACCGATACACCAACACCTACTGTTTGAGATAACACATGAACAAGGGATCAAGATGATCCACTACTCAACATAAAGACACTTCAAGAAGATGATAATACCGATGAACGAGAAAATAGTGTCTGATTCAAGAATGCTAACTATAATCTAGACAAATTGCTTGACACCGTTGACTTTGTTACTGAGGACAACAGACTTCATACTGATAGCAACACTATCATTAGTAATGCGTCTATTGCTCTAGAAGATAATAAGAAAACTGATGTATCTATCACTTTTGACCATACTAGCTGATCTAAACTTTCTATTATACAACTCAATACACCGCAAGATTCAATCAATGAAAAAATAGACGCAACAATAGCCAACGAGAATATATCTTCAATAGAACTATTCTCGGATGTAAGAAAACTCTTACAAGAATATACTGATAGGGAAATTACTTGTAATAACCTCATCGATACACTTTCTTGATTTTGAGAAATAGAATGTAATGACTCGTTTGTACATGTGAGTATTGTGAACGAGCTCTATACACGTAGCTACCACTTCTATCATGATAACTTTGCGCTTTTGCGCATAGAAACATCTGATGAGGATGAAACACAGTCTCTCAGTAGTATCAAAAATGTAAATACTAATAAAACTACCTTTGGTGCTGCAATAGATAGAATTTTGAAGAAAAGACTCGAGGAAGCTAGCTCTCCACTGGTTGATAATCCGTCACTTGCTGTAGCAGCAATCATAAAAGATACGCTTGGGACATCTCCTGATTCTATTAGTGAAAAAAACTGATCTTTTGGTATCACTTATACCCTTAAAAATACGAGCTTCTTAAGTATCTATTCACAAGAAAACAATACACTGAATTGACTACTTTTCTCTGATATTATCATTAATAACAAACCATTGAGTGTTCCTCAATTTTCTCTTAAGTTAGATGACACTAGGTCAGTTAACTCATTTATAACTGATCCAATCTCTTATCTAGAAACCCTAAGACCAGGACTGAAAGATGTCTTATCTTCTCAGAACTAGCATCAATAGTATACTTGCATACCTATCATATCTTACTATAAAAGCTCTATTTATGTAGCTTTTTTTGATGTATAAAAGATTTTCAATTCAGCAGTTGACTACTATCCAGACAAGTGTGTTTGATCACTTGGGTGAAATTATGCGCAAAGAACAAATTCCTTTGTTTAAAAAATTCTTGAGAAACTGTCATAGTATCTGACATACTACTACCTATTTCAAATCTGGTAATCCTTTGTTTCGCATCATCAAGAAAACTCATGGATGCACACTTATTGATGAAGTTGAAAAGGTTGAAATACACTGCTCTGAAGATGACGTGAGCACACTACACTCTATGATGAAAAATTCAAAAAAACTTAAGGCAATGAACAAAAAGAATAAGTCTATCATGGACACACTTCGAGAGGATTTCCAGTGATGAAAACACCATAGAATTAATGGGAAACCATATCTGGTTTATGATATAGAAACCACCTATGCAACCAACGATTTATCACAATGTAAATGGATCATCTGATATGTTATAGACACATCTAAAGAGAATCCCAAATTTCAATACGTATGACCTGATGACTATACCAAGTTCTTCAACTACTTATTACAATACGATGGGTATATCATCTGATGGAACCAAATTTGATTTGATAATCCTGTTACAGCATATAATGCAGGTGGGACTCAAGAACAGATAGATATTCTCAATGAAAAAAGTATTGATCCTTTTCTCTTTCTCCAACATCTGACAGGAAAAAGAATTTGACTGAACAGAGCATCTCAAGCACTTGTATGAGTTAAAAAAACACTTGAGTCATGAGCAGAAGCAGAGGTATTGTACAATAGATATCTCAACGAATGAGATGAAAGCGCAATGAAAGAGCTTAAAAAGTACTGTAGAAACGATGTAAAGATGACTCTTCTCACCTTTTTGTACCTCATGGAATATTTGTCCATCTATCGAGAAGGTGAACAGAATGACTTTACTCTAGAAGACCTTGTCACAAAAAGTCAGAAAAAAAACAAGAAAACTCCTGATTCAGAGATCGTACCTACTGACTGAGGAGTACTACTTTAGTTTGTTTTCTACTCGTATTCTATGCATTCTACACTCTATACAGAACTACAGTTTTTCTATGACCAACAGGCTGAAAAATTTTCCGGAACTAGAAAAAGACATCGACCAGAGTTTGACCATGTGCGTCTTGTACTACAAGATCCTAGATCGTTAGATATAGTTGAACTTGGGTGTGGTGACTGAAGACTCTTTTGATTTCTCACTGATGAGTGAGTCAACATCAATACTTATAAGGGTATAGACTTTAGTGTAGAATTGATCTGAATTGCTAAAGACAATTTCCCTCGTGCAGAACGAGAAGCGCATGACATGCTGAGCGCACTTGAAGCAATGGAAAGTGAATCTGTCGATTGTATCATAGCGATTGCTAGCTTTCAGCACCTTTTAAACAAAGAAGAAAGACAAAACTATCTCAATCAATGCTACAGGGTCTTACGTTATGGTGGTACTGTCGTCATGACAAATCGATCTTACTCTCAACGATTTCTTAAGCGTTTTCGTAATGAGATAGCATCTTCTCTGTGGAGAAGTATTTTCGAACCAAAGTGGATGAACAACGATATTCTGATACCTCGAAAGACCCAAGATCGCGAACACACGTATCATAGATATTATCATATATTCCGTCTTCGTGAATTAGAAAATTTATTCTTGGGAGCCTGATTCATTTTTGATACCGGTTGATTTATTAACAAAGAAGGGCAACTCAACTCCAATCGACGAGATGCGAGAAACACATTCTGTGTCTGACGCAAACAAGTCTACCTATCTTAGAAAAGAGTACGTCTGTTTCGATTGTTGTTTATGATGATTGTAGTGCTCCTCTATTTGGGCCGCATACTTCTTCAATGGAAGTAAGCGCTTTATATTTAGTGGATACATGCGATTGGAGACAACTCATGAGTCAAATAACTGTTGAAATGCTTCTCTGTTTTGCTTTGTTCCAAAATTAGGTTTTGCTATCACTTTTCTTTTTCATTGAATCTCAAAACCAAGCAGGGCATTCGCTCCACTGTAATCAATAAACAATGCTTTTGCTCGCTCCTTTTTCTTATATGTCTTTTTGACTTCACGTACGATAGACCAGAGAGAACCTAATACTTCTCTTTTATGATCATAGAGATCTTGCATAAAATCTTTGTAGAGAGATTTTCCTTTGATATTAAACAATACCCCTGTGAGGTAGACGGAATAGTTGAGGATTGCATTAAATCATCTGTTGAGATCATTTGTACCCTCTGTGGATTCAAAAAAAAGATCTGGTCACAACTCATTGCATGCTTTTTCTAAGAAGGTTGTGGTAAATGCAGATGAGATAAACGCATTTATTTCCTGGAAATGAATTTTCCCTATCAGATACTCTGGATTGATACCACACATTTGACTTAGCAGTTCTTCATAGTAATACGGTCTCATTTGCTCTGATTCAGAAAACTTTAGTAGATCATCAAAGAGCTTATCTGCTCACCTCAAACCAATAGAAGAAGTTTCAACCTGTTGTCTTAGATCATTTCGTTTTTGGTTTTTTTGATAATCATTAAGATGGCCGCTAGAAAAAACATTTCCTATTTGTGTACATAGATGAGCGAAACTCTTGATGCGTTCACCTGTCTTTCTAGCAGTGATTATAGCCAGTTCCTTTTGTACTGCATCTACTGTAGAATCATAACTACGGGTAAATAAGATGTTACGCTCCCCTCCTCTCGGTTGTGTTCTCATTGGACCATGATTGGAAACTCTGATAACATCTTCTCACCGCGGATGCTCTATTTCAAAATATTGGGACTTGGTCATAGTAGACTCTCTATGTTCGATACGCTTGATTGATTGTGGTTGTGTAGATTTCAGATTTGCGTAGATGTCTTTTCACCATACTGAAAGTTCTGTATCCCACTCTGCTTGTTTCTGTACAAGCACCCTTGTGTTCACATCAAAAAGATTGTAGAGCTTTTGCACTAATGCAATTTTCTCTCTATCTCCAGTTGGATAATACTGTAGTAACTTTTCATTTTCTGGTATCTGCTGCACTGTAGCCCACTCCTCAGCAAATTTTTTTCATCAATCGCGAGAAAACAACTGATATAAATCAGCATTTTCATCCTTCATAAGAGTAGACAAGAAAAGTCGTTTATCTACATTTCTCGTGAATCATACTTCTAGCATCATCTATGAAACATAGGCGCCATAAATCATTAATCAGTGTAAAAAACATTTATACACATACTTTATTATCTTGGTATGTCAATTATATTTACACTGTTTTTTATTTTTTATATACTTCGAAATATGAAACTCATAGTTGTTTATGTGCCTCTATTGTAGAACCGATGAATCATTCTTTGACATCTAATCATAGCTGACTACAACATCATTCAATTGCCTCACTTGAGTCTGCATCTATCTCTACAAAGGGTTGAATCATTGGAAAAAAATCTATATCTATATCTACTCAATTTCGCTCAAAAGACACTCTTCTGGCACGTACTTCTGCTACTTTCTGTAATCACAAAACATCCAAGAGCGACTCCATTTCTCTTTTTCTGCTTATCTTGTTTTTGATAGATGTGATCAATCAACTTTCTGATCTTCCATCTATACTTATCTTTGTAGTTCCTTCCTCTGTTATTTT
This sequence comes from bacterium, assembly GCA_020631605.1. Lineage (GTDB taxonomy): Bacteria > Patescibacteriota > Gracilibacteria > Absconditabacterales > Absconditicoccaceae > JAHDGZ01. The sequence goes on along the minus strand of JAHDGZ010000006.1, from coordinate 21,427 downwards.
GAGGTGCTGTCATTTTGACTGCAATGTCTTGGTTCAATCTACATAATCATAACTAGAAATCACTCTTTCATCATCAAATACCTTTTGTGCTCATAATACGTTAAGCTTGTTTATAATGTCTGTTGCATTTATCTTCAGTACTTTAATTTCGTTTTCTTCGTACATTAATGTTGGTTTTTGTGTAAATTATTCCGTAGCAATCACTTTCACTCATAATGCAACTAATGCTGCTCAAAGGACCTTAGAGATACCTTTCTGATATTTTTGAATAAGTGGTCTCGCCTTGCTATTCGTACACAAAACAGTCACAACCCCAAACCATACTATAGTATTGATAACCATCAGTACGCACGATAGCACTATCACTCGTATAGGTGTAGTTGGTGTTATCATCATACTAAACAATCAGAGGAAAAAAATTGTTGCTTTGGGATTTAGCACATTTGTCCAAAATCATTGCATAACTGCGGCTTTTCTTGTAATGCTTGTTTTATCACAAGTTGGTTCAAGAATCTCTAATGGTGATGATTTTGTCACTAAAGAGCTCACTCATAACCAAATGAGATACAGTGCACCCAACCACTTGATAGCAGTAAATAAGATGATAGATTTTGAAATAATCAGAGCTAATCATAACGCACAATATGTTACATGTACCGCAATTCATAGACCAAATCAGACTGCTGTATACAAGCCTGCTCCTCTCCCATAACGAAGAGAATTTTTGACTGCTACGATAAAGTCTGGTCCAGGACTTACTACTGCCAATAGGTGAACTCAAACTATACTCAACAACAAACCTAATGAAGTCATCAGTGATCGTACTTTTACTCAATTAAATATAGTGTGTATTCTTAGAAGGACTTTACAAATCTAAGGTCTCCGTTTGTCAGCAAACGAACATCTTTGAGACCATGCTTGATTGCAACTAGTCTTGTTAGACCTATCCCAAAGGCAAAACCACTATATACCTCTGGATCCAGACCTCCTTCGCGTAAGACGTGTGGATGAATCATTCAGGCACCTAAAAGCTCTAGTCGATTATCATCTCACTCTTTTGAACCAATGTTATAATTCACATCTATTTCGAATCCTGGCTCAACAAATGGGAAGTATGCCGGTCTCAATCTAATATGCTTCTCTTCTTCAAAAAGTGCAGAAAGGAACTGTGTCATAAACGACTTAAAATGTGCTATTCACATACCCTTGTCTATCACTAGTCAATCAATTTGCCAGAATGCTGTATCATGTGATGCGTCCAGCTTTTCATATCTATATACTTTCCCGAGTGTTAATAGTGAAAGAGGTGTTCCGTACTTCTTAATATACTGGACATCATGAGCAGTTGTATGTGTCCTTAATACAAAATTTTCTCCTTTTTCATTTTTTTGTTTCAAGTATATTGTATCATGCATTTCAGTTGCAGGATGATCTGCTGGGATATTCACTGAATAGAAATTTTCATATTTACTGACTATGTCATGGCCATACTCAACCGTCATTCATAATCATTTTGCTACATCTTCGACGTGTCTTCTTTCTTTCGCCAACAAATTAACATGTGCGTCATATCATTGAGGAGCATCCAGTGATATATCAATGGGATCTTCTCTTATCAACTGTTCGTTTGTTAAAGCAATCTCAATACTTCTTAGTTTCTTTTGATACGCATCTTCCACCTCATTTTTCATCTCTTTGAGTTCTGCACCTTTTTGCTTTTTCTCTTCTGGAGTCAAAGATTTTAGATTCTTAAACTCTGTTGTTATTTTTCCTCACTTTCAGAGGTACTCTTGAAAGTAGTTATCAAGTTCTTGTTTTTCAGTAATTGCGTGTAATTCCTGTAAGAGTTTTTCTTTTGTCATCTTCTTGCAAAAAAGAGATAGTAAATCCTATGTTATCTCCCTATAGGCATCTTAGAGATAATTGCAAAGCACAAATACCTACTCACGATGCATAGAAGAAAAATGTCAATCAATCATAAAGAAATGAGTCTTGTTTTTTTTACTCATATGGAGGATTCTATATAGTTGAAATTGTACTATTTATATCAACTACCATCATATGCACTCAACAGAAACTATACTTTCAACACATAACCTTACCTGGTCATACGATGATACTCCTTTATTAAATTGACTTAATCTAGAGATTAACAAGGGAGACTTTGTGATTATTCAATGAGCTTCTGGTTCAGGTAAAACAACTCTTATGAAACTACTCACAGGAAACTTACCAGCGCAAACTGGGCAAGTATTTCGAGGCCGTGAAGATATCAGCAGATTTTCTGATAATGAACTACAAGCATATAAAAAACAACTAGGTCTTGTCTTCCAAAACAACAACTTACTGAGCAGTAAAAATGTTGCAGACAATATCACTTATCCACTGTGGTTAATGGGCCATGATTTCGATAGTATTGACTCTGCATATAGAAATATTGTTTCGCAACTCTGAATAGCTCATCTCTGAGGAAAAATGTTACATCATCTTTCTGGTGGAGAAAAACAAAAAGTATCCTTTGCTAGAGCAATGATTAAAAAGCCAACTCTCATGATCGCTGATGAACCAACATGAAACCTTGATCGAACTTCAAGTAAGCTGACTGCTGATCTTATGATTTCAGCTCACAAGCTCGGTCATACAATGATCGTTATCACCCATGACTTAATGCTTACCAAATACATCACTGAACAATCTCAGGTACGTTTTATTACACTAGAATGAACACAACTAGAGAGAACCAAGAAAGCATCTTCTTACACAAGAGGATCATTGATTGATCACACCATTACTCGTAAAAAATCTGCATAACAATTTATACTCACTAGTCTCATAGATATGAAGCCACTATCAAAAAAAACTCACTATAAACGTGAAATAACTCATTATCTGAACTCATTAGATATTGCATGATATCTTCGTGAAGAAGTAGAACGTTCTTTTGAGCATATGAATTTTTATAAAGCAATAAATCTGCGACAGTTCAAAGAAGCCTTTGCAGAACATCTTGAGACTATAGACAGTGAAAACAATCGTCTTATGAAAGAACTATTTGTCTCTCTCAACCAATGACCAACTAAATCAGAAACAGACACACAGACACAATCAAAGAAGGAAATCAGCATTGATTATTATATTTCACAAAGATGAAGATCTCTTATCCCTGGTAACATTTCCTCACTCCTCTCTCAACGTGACAACGATATCGAATGACAAAAATGGCAGATTATACATACACTCAAAGCTATGTTAGTTTTTACCATTACTGAGTATCTTCATGCATCATCACTGAGGATATGCATTCAGACACCAGTTTCTACCATTGTTTCTTCTTCACTGACGTAAAGAGTTCATGTTATACATTACTTTTTTCTTCAAGTAACTCACCTTGCGTCAGACGAGGTTTTTTTTATAGTAAAAGCATCCTTCTTATGCTACTATTCAATTATGAAAAAAGATAAACTTCTAGCTCTGCTAGACATAGTGATCGAAAATTATATTGAAAAATGATGACCAGTTGGGTCTAAATATCTCCATACTTTAGAAGATGTAAAATACGCACCTTCTACATTGAGAAAATATTTAAATCTATTGGAAGAAAGTGGACTAGTCTATCAACCATACAATAGCTCTGGAAGAATACCAACGGTGGAGTGACTCAGTGCATATATCGATACTTTTCAAAGTGATAAGTGAACCTCACTGGTTCCAGCAAACTTAGATACTGATATGGCAAGAAACTCACTAAAATATTTAGTAGAAAAGATAGGAGAACGAGCAGACTGAGTTGTCTGTGGCTTTCTTGATAATGATGAGTACTACTACCTAGGTGTTAATAAATTGCTCAAGCATGTCAATGATGAGCAAGAAACGGTAGAGACCATTGTTGACTTTATTGAGAAGAAAGAAATCGTTGAGACCATTGGAACAAAGATGCTCAAACAACAAGAAGCATACTATACATTTATTGATCATGAATGAGTTATCATGTCATGTGTTTATGGAAAAGTAAATGTTAACGGCTATAATGGTATAGTTTGTATTCTCTGACCATTAAGAGTTGATTACAAAAAAAATCTTTCGATCTTAAACAAGATAGTACAACAATACGGTTAGATCACTTCTGATATTCTTTTTCTCTCCTATGGTAAATATACTTGATAACACATTTGAAAAACAGTCACAGAATGAGCAGAAAAATGCCCTCTCCTTATGGGATCGTGTGAAAGACATTACGAAAAGATCTCTGACTACTTTAGAAAAACGAAAAGATACTCTAACAGAAACCGTTGTTCTCGAAACCACATCTGAATTGAAAGATCTTCATGGAGAGATACTAAGCAACGAGTCACTAGCTGAGGCACCTCACAAAGACTTTGACAATCTCAAACAAGAAGTAATCGAGACACGTCAAAAGATCGTAGACGAGACTAACATACAAGATACTTGATCTGGACAACAAGACAGACTTTCAGATAACAATAGCATAGATTGAATAGATACGAGCTTTGCACGTGTACAAGAATGACGTGCCTCTGCTGCCAATCGCATTGCGACTATGATTGATGAAGATCTCTTTGATAGCAGCAAGCGAAGTTTGTTCTAACCAACTTTTTATACATACATTACCACTAGACCTATGACAGAAATAATACAATCAGCTTGAGGTATCGTTTATTATATCAGTGATGACTGACCAAGATATTTGCTTATCAAAAGACACGCTAAATCAGGAAAGATTGAGTGGGTTGCTCCCAAAGGTAAGATCCAACAATGAGAAAGCACAGAAACTGCTGCTCTTAGAGAAATTTGAGAAGAAACATGATTGCCGATCAACAACCTCCTTTTGAAACAAAAAGTTTGAACTACTCAGTTAAGAAGTGCTGACGGACATTGAACACTAAATAAAGATGTTACCTATTTCCTCGTTGAGTATTCTGGAGATCCTTCATCCGTACAAATTTTTGATGGTGAATGATATCTTGGTGTTTATATGCGAGCAAGTATTTCTACTATTATCGAACTACTCTACTACCCTGATATGAGAGAACTTATCAGAACTGCACATCTCTCTATCACGAAACAGGACAAAAGATCACAGATCAAAGAAGACTTTCTTAAAAAACTAGACTAAAACACTCTTATCAGCTCTACTACTAACTTCTATGGAAATACGCTTTGATTGAGACAAAACGATCTTCTTATCTCATCCTTGAATTTCTATTGATGAAAAAACAGTACTCATTAATGGCCCATCACATTCATTGTCTAAAGATGAAAGTCACTCGATCATTCATATTGATGATTTTATTTTTCTCTATGACACGAATATAGATCAAACTAGTGTCTTTGAAACTGAAAAACCATCAGTGTATCTAGCAGATATCACTAACTGATATGATCATCATCTACAACATCTGGAATGAATTGGATGAGCTACTTTTGTAATACCTTTTCCTACTGTTGAACAATCTATAGCTATAGATTTTTGTCGTGAAGTAATGATGAAAAGATTGGGCACACCTAAGTACTTTGTCCCAGGACAATCACTTTCCCTCCTCTAATATATTAACGTGCACAGATTCTTGGATTCTTCTGTTCTCCTATAGTATAGGCAACCTGTTCACTAAGTTTATCTAACAAAAGATTGTTTCATCTTGCGTAGAGATTGAACGCTTTGTTTGATTCTAACTTTTCAATCATACCATCACCTAATCTTCAACACAGGCTTGCATCAACTACGTTTACTCTTTTGAGAAATTCCAACTCCTCTACCACTTTAAGTGGTCAGGTTAGTTTGTTGTTACCAGATAGATCTAATGATATGAGACTTGATAGCTTACCAATTTCTGGAGACAACCATCAGACTATATTGTTGTTTGCTAACTGAAGTGTCACTACACTTCATCACTGACATCAAACTCCATACCAACTACACACACTCTCTGTCTTTTTTCGTCAATCATTATTTTTCCACACGTCTCCATTCATTTGTTCATAGAATGCAAGTAGCGTCTCACACTCTGACTCTGACATATCACCTTGCTTCTGACACAAGGTTAGTTCTTTGTCTTCTTCTCATACTCACTCAACTGTTTGTGTTGAAAAACTTAATGTGGGTGTAGGACTCACACTCTTTTCTTCTATTACTCTATCTGTATACTCTTCTTCAGCAACTTCAACAACTTGCCCGTCTATTTCTACTTCTTGTACTATTGTATTCTCATATGTTTTTGCATGATAAAACATGTCACTAGCAATTCACCAAGACACGACTCCATATACTCCTATTCATAATACATAGGTGATCCATCACAGCTTTGACATAAGTAGATACCAAGTAAAGATACCTGATTATACACTACGTGCTGCTATTGTGCAAATTATCACCCCTAGACATCTTTCTTGCTGATAACTTTAGGTTTTCGACTCTACGTCGTATATTTTTTTTGTCACTATATTTTTTGATCTTCTCTTTTTTTCTGATTATTTTGGTGACAAAAAAGTCTGAAAAGTAGTTTTTTTTCTATTCGTTCGTACACTGGAATCATCACAAAACATTTATTCTTCTACTACCCTACTCATGAATTGATCAATCAACACAGCTAGCGAATCATCTAATTCTGTTCAATGACACCTTAACATCATCTCTGACTGCGTCAATCAAATCAGTCAAGCTATGACTCTTACTTGGGAAGCTATCAGAGAATATGCAAGTAAGGTAGTTAGTAATTTCTGATGATCTGGATGACACGGCGACTTCTTGATGGTAGATCGTGTTGTTTGATTAATCAAAAAACTAAGACATCACCTTCGTGATATCCAAAAAGACCTCGCACAATGATGAGCCCACACTCAAGAATACGGCTTGGTAGCAACTATGAACGAACATATGGCTACTCTACAATCAGCACAACGCAAGAACAACTTCTTGCATATGACATTTGGTTGGGCACTCGAAGAACCAATGAGACTGATGCAAGATATCAATAGTGCTTATAAGGTTGCTTAGGCCTTTCTATCTTCTTTTATAGGGAGTTTCAACTCTTCTAAATCAAGAGGTTGATCTTTATTCTCCAAAGACTCTGGAAAAGAATACTCTCATCCATTTTCTGGGTCCATAAATATGCTTAATAATTGAAGTATTGAACCTATGTCTGCTTTTTCAAAAGTATCGTACTGTGGGAATATTGTTTTTAAAATCAACTCTGCATCCCAAAATCAGTACTTTTGTTCTTCAGCATCATCTAACTCAGCTATTTTGATATAAGTATCCATTATTTCAGTTAACTTCTTATTCTTGACCCTTGCTACTCTATCAATCAGTGCTTTCTTCTTGAGTATATGCTCGATCATTTTAGAAGTTATTTTTTTATTCAACCTCAATCTTCACAATTCGCTTAAACTTAGATAATCCATAATCCTGGCTTGATTCTTCTCATTTTGCAAGATAAACTCTTCGCTCAGATTACCATACTCCTCTTTGGTGAAAATTCATTGTTTAACCAAAACACTTGTATCAACTCATTCGTCAAAAGATATATCCAGAGTCTTTATTTTGTCTAGATGATCTCACTTTTGTTGAAGTGACTGCTGAATCCTAAGAAATTCATCTTTGTTAGCCAAGAGTAATCATTCATCGTATTGTGTTGGTCCTCACGTATCATCTGTCAATTTCATTAATTTACTGAATCAGACGAAACTAGCTCCAAATACTAGTGCAAATAGTAATCATGTCTTTAAGGGATGAGAATAATCATTTGGATCTGATGTTTGTAATGTAGTAAACATCATCGATAAAACTACAGACACTAATACTTTAATAATATTAGATCCAACTCTTACAAAACCCCTAGGATTGATGTCATCACAATGTCTTAAGATGTTTTTGAGACTTTCTATCTCTTCATCAATTCAAAATACTCAGTGATCTGCGCCAAGTTGGAATAGAGATTTTGCGTCTTCTCGTGTGAGATCATTGATTTTTTGTAATGTCTTTATATTTTGCTCCATAATTGATGGATGCTTTTGTAACTCAAATGGTCAGATTTTATGCTCTTCATGTAACTTATGAATTTGAGTCAGACATGTAGTTATATTGTTTTTTTTTAATCACTGAAACTGAGATATATCTTTTGTTAGACTCTTTAACCTTACTGCTTTTTGGTCATTGCTCATACCCATGGTTAGCAATATAGTCTCTAATGAAGGTAAACTATCCTCCTCACGTTTCTGACTTAACTTATTGTATACGTCTTTGTACTTAGCCACATTTGTGGAAAAATTTGAAACTATATTTAACGCTTGTTCTATCAAATTCCTAAGCTCCTCAGGAAGATCAGGCATATCCAAGGAGGCGAAAAGATTAATTTTTGATTCAACATCTCCATTTTCTGACAATCATTGCACTATACTGGTAGCTAAATCATTTCTCATTGAACAAAAAGATATTGTATAATAAACATACAAATTATACACATATAACACTTTTTGTCAACATATCTCATTTTTCAATTACTTTCATGAGATTCTACTTCTTTTGACTCCAGATTACTTTTTGCTCACCTTTCACATCTTTGAAACCGTCGGCTTTGACACGAATTTTATCACCAATATTATAGTAGTCTTTGAATTTCACTCACTCTACTTCTACAATGAAATTTTTGTGTAGTAGTCATTCAACTCATTTTACTGTTACAAAAATACCATAATTGTATAGTAACTTAACATATCCCTCATATCGCTCTCACTTTTTGATATCTGCGATGGTAAATGTACCTCATCATCCTGTATCTATCGGTGCACTGGCTGGTGTTACTTTCTTCGCATTAGTCCCACCTTTTTGTGCTTTTGTAACTTTCTTAACTGCTGGTTTCTCTGTATTAGGCAATGGTCTATATTTGGTAGTATTTCAAAATCAGTAAATCAGTTGCTCTTCAACTTCTTCAGCTGTTCCAACCCGTATCTCTAAAGGCTTATTAGCCTCATTTTGTAGTGTTTTGTGGTGATACTTATCAACTGTGATACGCAAAGTATGTCACTGGATCGCAAATTCTGCTCATTTAGTCTTCTTTGGATCAAGTGTCGCCTCCTGCTCTATTCATTCAGGTTTTGAGTAAAATACAGCTCTATGTGCTCACTTCTCTGTATCAACGATTAATTCATCTGGCTCTTCATTACCAAGCTTGTATGCTGTGAAATATTCTTTGTATTTCTCTAATGATTTATCTGCCTTTGCCTCCTCTTGTCTTGGGGAATAACTCATAGGTTGTGGATTTTGCAACTTGTTAATATTTGACACTAGTTTTCGTTTATCCTTTTTTTGGAATCAGTGATCCAACTGCTCTACTACTTCTTTCTTTGTTCCAATCCGGATATCCAACCAGTCTCCATCCTCACTCTGAATAGTCTTGTGTTCGTACATTCACACTTTTACTTCATATATTTTCTTGCCATCTTTTTCATAGTCCTTTCCTTTGATTCTCTTCATGTCTAGCTTGGTATGATCTTCAAATCATCTAGGCTTGCGATACCAGATCGCTTTGTGATCTCACTGCTCTACATCTATCAGCATCATATCTGGCTCATTTCATGCAATAGCATAATCAGTGAACAATAGTAAACGTTTTTCTATCCTGATATCAGTAAGAGTCTCTATCTCCTCCGCACCGAGACCTAATCACTCTAACTTAGCTTTTTGTGCAATTGCCTCTTGTTTGGAGAAATTTTTCTTGGCCCGTGCATCCAAAAGAGATTCTAGCCTTCATTTTTCCATTGCATAACGTTGATGAGATTGACGTCTTATCTTATCTTTTGTTTCTTCTGATTGTTCTGGAGATGATAATGGCAATGTCCACATATTAAATGGATTGGACATGACTCCATCGATCATAAGCTTCACATACGCGTTGAACTTAGGCAATGATAAAAGATCATTTGGTGATATCATTTCTTTGAATTGCTTGGACATGACTTCAGCGTCATCACGACCTAGCGTAAAGGATATCACGGTACCCACATTTCCAAAAATAGCATCACGTACTACCTCATCAAGTTGTGACGTATACTGATTAGCTACTATTAATGAGAGACGATACTTACGTGCCTCGGAGAGAATTGTCGCAAATGATTCAGTTGCAAAGTTTTGAAACTCATCAATATAGAGCATAAAGTCCTTTCTATCGCGCTCCGGTATATCCGCTCTCGACATAGCATCAATCTCTACCTTGGTCACCAAGAGTGATCAAATCATCTTGGCATTATCTTCACCAATACGACCTTTGGAGAGATTTACTAGAATTATCTTTCAGCTATCCATCGCCTCTCTCATGTTCAGCTTGGAGTTCGGCTGACCAAATATATTTCTTACAATAGATGATGAGAGAAACTGTCATACTTTGTTAGTAATAGGACCAATCGCATCTTGTACCTGTCTATCTTGTCGTTTATCAAATTCATTACGCCAGAATCACATCACTACCTGGTCCTTCAAGTGCACCAACACATCCTCTCTAAAGTTTTTGTCGGTGAGTATACGCAAGAGATGTAAGATAGTAGCATTTGGATAATCTACCAAGGTAAGAAGAATATTTCTCAAAATATATTCTAGTCTCGGTCATCGACTATGTCCAAACATCTTATGAAACACTCAAACTACTCCAGAGACCACACGTAACTTCTCCTCTTCTGTCTTGTGTTGCAAGAGATTGAATCCTATAGGAAATTCTTGGTCTCCCACATCAAAAAGTACTACATCGTTTACACGATAGCTTGGTACGTGCTCCATGACTGTATCTACCAAATCACCATGAGGATCAATCAGACACAATCACTTTCCTGCGATCATATCAGATTTGATCATATTAGATAGAAACGTTGATTTACCTGTACCAGTTTTACCCACTACATAAACATGCCTAAACTTGTCTTCATCCTTGATCCCAAACTTGTGCAATTCACTTTTGTAATCTGTCTTACCCAATACTGCTAGTTCCTTTTCAGAGGTATTCTCGGGCGTTGGAAGATTACTTGGGAATGGCAGCTTACGGAAGACTGCATATTCCAATCATTGTACAAAATTTATTTTGGTTGGCACATGAAAAAAATTGACTGCCTGGCTACGACTCATTGGAATATGTCTTTTTTTCTCTTTTATCTTGAGCTTTCCTTTTTGTAACAATGCTCCGTATGTTTTTGTTAGTGCGTCTAGTGTTGTCGACTCCGTCACCGCATCTACTCACTGAAATCCGCATCATAGAGCCAACAAGACCTCATTGGTGTTTTGCTCATATTGCATGACTTTGTCTGCATCATCTTTCTTATCTCATTCTTCTTCTTTCTTTTTTGCTCCATTTCGCAGAAGATTTGCTACCTTCTTAGTATTTTTCCATACCTTTTCTCGGAATGAGGTGGACTTACTAAACATATAACTGTAGCTGAGCACCAGCTGTCATCATTTTGGAATTGAACCATAGATGGTCATAATATCTTTCATTGGATCAATATATGAGCCATCTTGCACAAAGTATTCCTTGGTTGCAATCTCAGTCTTAGGTTCAATATGCACATATGTTCGTGCTGAAGGAAGTTTTAATCCCTTGCTGTATTGCACTAAATCTGATGTCGGATATGCAGCAAAAAACTGATTTCTAAAGTAGTCTGACAAAGATGAAGGTACTACTGCAAAAAACTTAATGTTTGAAACATCTCATACAGTATAAAAATGTATTTCTTTTTTTACTTTCACAAAATTTTGTAGTAAGGCATGCCAATGACTTACTCATAGTTCATTATCTCTAAAGGGCAACAACTGGAATATTATATCTTTTGATCAGACAGAAATATCAGTTTGCTTTTTTCCTTGGGGTTTAGCCAATGAGTGAGCAAGTTTTTCTGCTGCCGAAAAAATTCACATTACTGTAATAAGGTTAGTAGACAAAAGAGATACAATTGTCTCATGTGTGTGTCGATCATCGCAAGGAATACCTTGTTTTGATACATCTATAAGTATAGGGATATCGGTGGATTTTGCAAAGAAAAATAGTACTCTCACTGTATTTATAACGCATATGATTCCGTGTATCTCTTCCACTTTGGCAACTATTATGGCAATGATAGAGTTGTTCTCTATCCACAAAAAATTAATGCCAAGCCTTGAGACTGTATACTTCTACAAGGTCAATATTTTCTTGTACTATGAAAGACTGTCGCTTGGTGATGTGAATACAAACTTGAATGAACAGTAGATTATCATCTAGCAGAGAAGCAGCTTATCTCACAAGCAGCGATGAAGATGGTGCATCTACTTGTCAAAGAATACTTTAGCTCATACAAGAATATTATTCCTCTTTGGCTTGGTAGTGATATAGATCAACTTCTCAAAAGAAAAAACGTACTGAAAAAGAAAAATAAAAAATCCTCGACTACTCTTCTCACTTGGGATACAGAAAACAATTGTCTTATTGAGAAAAATAGTACCACATGAGAGCAATCTATAATAGTCTTTCCCAATCTGTGGGCTCTTTATTTCTACGGGAGGAAATGGATTGGAAAAAATCGAGTCTGACTTGATAGCTGAAAACGTACCGAAAAACAACGTAGTAGCTGTTACTGGAAGATAAAATCTTGAGAAGCAACTACTCTACTGTGCACCTCATCGGGGATATTCAAAGATTGGAAAAAACTCTCTCATATGCATGTTCATCAACCACATCAGTGGCGATATAAGAATAGACAAGATCCAAGATATGATGTCAACGATGTCATCTGATTCTATGCTAGTCAGAAGTAACTTATTGTATGATAAGCTCCACTTCATCTAAGACATCTGGATGATCTTCATACTCTACTTTGATTTGAATGGTGTACTCTCATGCCTCAGTAAAGGTACGACTTGCTTCAGTACATTCTCTTGCAGCACACTCTAGTGTATCATCAGGACCAAATGTCCATGTAACACGACTTGGTACACCATCAGCGGTTAGTGAAAATTTAACAAATTCACCTGTTTTGGCAATCTGACCTGGATGAGAATCAATAGAAATACGAGCGTCTCTCAATGATCTTTTCACTATAATTGGATTATCCAAATCAACTACTAACTCACGTCATTTCTTTGTTGTGATAGTCAGTTGAGGGTTGTATCTTCCATCAGCACTATCTTCATCAAAATAATAGGTATGCTTAATGATAGCCTGATTAATATTTTGTTTTACTTCTCCATCTCAAAAATCCCATGTGAAGTAGACAACTTCATCATCTGGATCATTGATCTTTGTTGTAGAAGCATCAAACTCAACTTCAAAAGGCTCTGTTCCTACCGTATCAGGTCTTACTAACAATTTACCTATCACTCATTGTAAGTCTGTGTCTACAGCAATAGTTTCTACTATAGTTGATTGTCCACTCTCTTGATTAGTTGACTGTATTTGTATCATATGTTCTCATTGCGTAGCAATAATCACATCATATCCTCCATCTGCATTTGCTAAAACAGCTTGACCATCTAGCAACATTGTTGTGCTGGTTTCAGTTGTTCTAGGAAATACTTCAATATCAGTAAAGCGTAATGTTGTAGGTAACTCTTTGACACTAATTCATTCTTCAGAGACTGTTACTCTACTCTCATTGATAGCAAGAAACTTTTGGTCAGTTGGTGATTTAATAGTCAAATCATAGTCTACTTCGTATGCTACATCTCCTACCATGAAGTCATCACTCTCACAAGATGAGGTCTTACCATCCTGAGTGATAAATGCAGCTTTGACCGCATAATCTCCTCATTGAAGAAAATCATATTGCAAAGAATTTCATCTTACTTTTTTCTGATCTATCACACTACCATTTGCAAGATCTTTGATAGCAAATGCATACTGACTAATCTTTTCGCTTCATTCGACGAATTTTACATCAAAACGATAGACACTATCTGATTGTTGTATAATATTTACCTGACATACCGGTGTTTCTGGCTGCAAGACTCTCGCTTGGATAGAATACACATATGGTGAAAGTCATGGTATCTGATATCTGATAGTATAAAGTTGAGAACGGAGAAATTGTTGTTTGATAATTGCTGTTTGTAATGATTCATATTCTCCATCTCCATCTATATCCCAATTGATCTCATTGCTTGTCAAACCGAAAGCTGTCACTATATCCTGAGCATCTAGACGGAGTTTAACAGGAGCTTCTCCTAGGAGAACCTCATCCGCCTTATCATTGGTAGTTAATTCACCATCAACGATATCAAAATCTATCTTTGCATCCATACTGAGATCTGCCAATTTTCTTGTATCTTGTTTGATTTCTCCTGTTTGTCTATCCACATATTGTAGATTCAATGTTACGGGATATATTTTTTTCTCTGTATAGAGACATGAACCAAATCCATTTGTTTCTGAGTCATAGCCAATCTCTTGTCCGTTTCAACAACTCAGAGTAAGTCATGTCACATCTGGTGAACCTAGTGGCAACAATACTCTCGATTTGTATATATCTGAATTTAGCTGATAGAATATCTTGGTAGGTGCAATAAGTAAGACTCTTGGTTCGCTTGCGGCGTATGTCGCACCGTCTGGTAATAATACATATGGGTCAACGATACGATCTATCTTGCTTTCCCCAGCTTGAGATATAGATGTTACTGTTGGAATACCCAATCACACTGCCAACAACATCAGGAGAAATCAAATGAATGCACCAAATGAGTATACAAGTTTTTTGCTACGCTTTTTGCTTAACAATCTTGTGATGTTTACTGTGAAGAAGAATACTCCCACGAAGAAAATAACTACAAAGAATACCCATGCAAATGTGATAAGTAGATCTTGCGCTGCCTGACGTGGGATAATAGTTCGTTGTTGACTTGGATCTGCCAACATTGAGTAGAAGACAAAACTCAAACCTCATACGATCAGTAAGAGAAATAACAAACAACCAATCATTACTCACCTAAATGATAGACGGCTACCTGATCTTTGTCTATTTGAATTCTGAGGTGCATTAACCTTTTTGATAGGAGGTGTCTTTTGTTCCACTTGGTTAAGTTTTTGCTCTAAGATCTCCTCTGGATTGTTTTCTGTGGTTGCTTCTATTTCGGATATTGAAGTTTCTTTTTGTTCGATGACAGGTGATGATTGACTCTCCGGAATAATCTTCTTTTCTACATTCTGAACATTTTTGACTATTGTTTCAGTTGATTTTTGCACCTCAGCACTAACTGTGGTAATTGGCACTACTTTTTCCTGTGGAGTCTGGCTTACTACTTTTTCTGCTCATGCTGTTTGAGATTTTTGTTGTAGATCTTCAGTCTGAAAAAATGGATCTTTTGGCATCTTGTTGTAGGATATGTCTAAATCATATACTTATGATACTCTACCACTGCGGTAATAGCAAAAAAACACTTATCAAAAAAGTCTTTTGTACTCTTTTTGTTTTAAATATGATGTAATTGCGTTTTATCTGTGGATAATTCATTGAAAGACTTGCAAATTTCCTCTAAATAAGCACTTTTTGGGTACTGTTTTTGTTCTATCTATTCGATTAATGTTTGAACTTGTTATAGGTCTCGAAATACATCTCAAAATAAATAGTGAGAAGAAACTTTTTTGTGCATGTCGCAATTTACAGGATTTCATCAAAACGCAGCCCAATAGCAACATTTGCCCTGTCTGTACCTGACAACCTTGATCTTTGCCTGTTTTACAAAGATGAGCTGTGGAAAAATCACTACTCCTGTGAAGAGCACTAAAATGTAGCTTCAACAACCCCAGTCTTTTTGATAGAAAATCATACTTTTACCCTGATCTCCCTTTGGGTTATCAGATTACTCAGTTCTACAAACCATATGGAAAAGAGTGAACAGTAAGTTTTTATAATGAAAGTTATAGTAATAGCACTAATGTAGGTATTCATGCCCTACAAATTGAAACTGACACTGCCAAAACTATTCATGATGGTGATGACTCTTTTATAGATTTCAATCGTGCGTGTACTCCTCTTGTTGAGATAGTAACGAAACCTGATTTTCGTAGTGCTGATGAAGTAACTAACTTCCTGAAAGAAATTCAAAGAATTGCAAGATTCAACAATATTGGAGATGCAGATTTGGAGAAATGACAAATGAGAGTCGATGTCAATCTCTCTATCAGACCCACTGGACAAAAAGAATATTGAACAAGAGTAGAAATAAAAAATATTAATACCTTTTCTAATATTAAAGCCGCTATTCACGTAGAATATGCCAGACAACTAGAGATCTTACAACAATGAGATACTGTGACTCAACAAACAAGACGTTGGGATGCTGAATCATGAACCACTATACTCATGAGAAGCAAAGAAGATGCACTCGATTATCGTTATTTTCCTGAACCAGATCTGCCTCCTTTGCTTTTGGATGAGACTATCTTGGACGCAATGAATACTAGTGAGTTGGTCATCCCTGCTGATTTTATTCAGCTTTATGTTGAGACATTTGGTTTCCACAAAGAATATATCAACGTACTCATAGGTAGTCCTGTCATGCACCGTTATTTTCATGCTATGCTTCTTCATGATTTTGAACCCAAATCTATTGTGAAATGGCTTGCTGGACCAATCGCCGCTTACTGCAAAGAGCACTTTGTAGAGATAGATGCACTTCCTTTTGATCAAGAGAAAATGATACGCTTTTTGCGTCTGATACAATCTCATGCTATTACCAATAGTCAGGCTAAAATTGTTATGAAAGAAATGTTAGCAACAGGAGATGATCCTGACTCTATTGTGTCTGCACATAAATTTGACGAAGCATGACTCTCTGAGGAACAACTTATGGAAATTATTTCTTCTGTCATACAAAAAAACCCTGACGCCGTTTCAGACTATCAAGGTGGGAAAGATACTGCTATCAAATTTTTGATGTGACAGGTAATGAGAGACACCAAAGGACAAGTGCCCCATACAATTATCTTAGAAAAACTTACTACATCACTTAGCTAATTACTCCTCTTCTGGAACCTCAAGATCAAATGCCTCTGAAGGATTCATAAGCTCATGTCTTTTGTTGTCTAGTATCAGTTGTGACAATTCTTCAATTGACTTACTTCCCACAAAACACTCTTCCAAATACTCTATCAGCTCTTGTATTGGTCATTCTGACATCTTTGAAAGCTGTTCTTTCCTACTGCTAATAAATTTCTCGAGCTGTTTCATATCTTCATTTTTTTCATGATCAAACTCTGACATTGCTCCGATCATTTCTTCTACTTGGACAAATTCTATTTCTTCAAACTCATCCTGGTATTCCTGTATTATCTCTGACTTAACCTCTCCATAACTCATCTTTCCGTTTGCTAACCTAGAAGAAACTTCATCACTTATCTGTATAAACAATTCTGAATCCAATCATGGATATTGGTGTTTAAATTCTTGCACCATTTTCACCGCCGATCTATTTGCTTTCGATTCTTTGGACTCTTCAAATAGTTCATCTTCAGATCTATTTCCTTCATCTTGAGACATCATATCAACTAGATCAGACAATCTGTAACCATTATACATCTTGTTGATCTTATCGGTATAGTCTTCATCATCATTGAGTTCATTGAGCTCATTGGCAATGGCAAACAGCTGTTTTCGTTTTTGATGACCCAGAGATCTTGTGTTTTTTTTCAGTCGATCCGGGTCAAATCACGTAAGACTTCGTTTGAAGAAAAATCTATCAAATAGTTTCATGCTTTTTAGCGAATAGCTAGCATATCTCTTACGAACATTCCCTTCTCGTTCAGGCAAATCTGCCACAGGCTTTATACTCAAAAGATCTAAGATATTATATCTTTCCGCATCAATATAATCTCTGGCTACCTCAAGCAATAGAAGTTGAGAAACTTTAGTGTCCTTGATAGCATGTACTAAAGATTTTACTTTTGGGTTATCATATTGTGGACTGATCTGAATATCTTCTGGCAACACAGCAAACACATGTGAAATCTCTGCAACAAGAGTTTTTATAGATTTCATTTTTTCATCAGAAAAATGAGAAAGATAACGTGTGAGCCACTCTTGATCTCTTCATGACAACTCCCAATAAGTAACAAGTTCCTCAAAAAGTTGTATTTCGTGCAACATGAATGTTACTCATTCATTGTTAATATGGGCAATATCTGTTCCCATAATTTCTCCTATATCTTTCTTTTGTGAATATACTAAAGGAGCATTATCAGATAAGGAGTCAAACAAAATACTTCACTGACTTATCACTGATTCGACCTCATCCCTATTCAACACGTTAAATTCATCTTCGGAGCTTCATAGGCTGCTATCCTGGTCTTGAATATGTCTCATTCACCATATGCCTATTAGTTAAATTTTGTGTGTATACTTGTATCGATTCTAATCCTCTCAATCAATATCTTCTTCGATAAACAATGCACTTCTCCTACTCAAGTATCAGGCGACTTGAATAATGACGCTCCAGTCATCTATTCGGTCATTAGGATGTACTTTTCCAAACAGTAACTCAAGATCTTCTTTAGGTCGTTCATTTTCATGAATTTTGGTCAAAATTATGTGCAACAAGTTGGGACTTATTGTCTCCAACTGACCTATGAAAAAATGTGCCTGTTTTCTTTCTTGCTTTTTCAGGGCCTGTCTCAAATGAAACTCGACCTGTATATGATACTGAATATCGTTGACTGCCGCAAGTAATTCCTTAGATAGTTTCTTTTTGTCTCTATTGACATACTCACATTGCATACGACCATGAGGGTTGTCCAAAAAACCAAGCATAATTTGGATATTTTTATGCCTACCATACTTATCCTCAATTTTGTTTGCAGTATCATCTATCTTATCACGCAGTGTTGTTGCTATAGATGTATATACATCATTGCTGTGATATGATTGAGTTGATCGATAACTCATTGGTTTGTTTGCCTTTGCCATATGACTCTCCTATCTAAAGGTATTGTTGATATCTTCTACAAATCCATATGTTCTTGGGTTTGCAGTATAGTGAGCATCAGTATTCCATCCATAATTTGAAGATCATGATGGGCTATTGTGAGAAGCTGAGGCTGCGTTACTTGATGGACTTGCTGTAGGACCATAATGTCTCTGAATAGCATATGCGTTGTTTGTTGGTGTTATTGAGTTTCTATATGAGTTGGTGTATGCAGAAGATGTGTATCAACCATAGTTGTTTTGTTGTTGTGGTTGATGATAATAGTTGGTTGTCTGTGTACATTTATTTGTTGTTGGATACTTGATAGTACAAGTTTTGACTTCGTATGTATGATCATCGAAATATGACCATACTCTTCTTGCACAATTGTTTGTTTGTGTACTATTTCATTCACAATTAGTTTTTCGATCTATATCATTGTTTCCTGGTGTATACCACTGACTTCGCGTTCCATTGAACCATTGGATACGGTATTGTTTGATATGACTTAATGATGTAGGGATAGTCAATCCGAGAGTAGACATATACTTGTCTCCTCTTTTAGACTTCACTTGTGTAGTACACACCTCTTCTGGTTGTTCTTCACAGTTTTCTGGTGGTGGTGTATGTCATTTTTTTGTACATCGTTTTCCATCTGGACGTTGGTAACATACTGATCAATATCACTGCTGGCATTGATTCTTTCACCACACCATTGATTCACCTGACTTACATTGATAGGTAGGTGGTGTTGGTGTAGGTTTGTTACATGGACATGTTCACTGACATGTAATTGCTACTCATGCTTGTTGAGCTACACAACTATTAGAATACGTTGCACTATTTGCTCCACATACTGGCTGGTACGTAGAAGGGCAATTGAAAGTTGGAGGTGCGACAGTTCCTTTTTTTGTACATCGTTTTCCATCTGGACGCTGATAGCATACTGATCACTGTCCTGAAAGACATTGGTTTTTTCACCATACCATAGACTCACCTGACTTACATTGGTATGTAGGCGTTGGTGTCACGTGCTGTGGTATCTGATAGACTGGTTTAGTAACTACTGTTTGAGGTTTAACTATTGGCTGAGGTCTTACTATGGGTGCTTGTTGTGTTGTGGTTTGATTGTATGAGTTGCTGATATTGTAATTATAGTTGTACTTGTAGTCATAGTAGTGTCTATTGTCTACCTTATAATCAATTTCAATATTATTGGTAGTGTTGTAGCTATTGTTGATCGTATTGTCCGTCAATCATTGGTGTTGTCTTGGGTAGCTATTTGTCTGGTCATAATAGTTTCCGTATCATCCTCTATTCATGTAGACTGTGTTACCACAATATCATTGCATCAAACAATCAGATGACACTGCCCTATTAAAAGAATACGGATTGGAATTAACTACTGGAAAGCTAGAATAGTTTGCGTTGTATGGATAGCTATAATTGGTATAACCGGCTTCAGTGACCGATAGACCTATTCCCATACCTAAAATAAAAAGTACTGCACAAATTCGTTTTGCGATTGCTTGCATCAAAACACTACTAACGAGTAAAAATATATCCAATTTTTGTACATATTACATAAATAATGTCAAGTGTAAATTCCTCTTCAAAAACAAACTCTCTCTTGGTGCATTGTCGGCTGATGAGCGGCTGAGCATTCAATGTTGTGAAGGAATTGTTGACAGATTTTTCTGACGTAAAATACATCATAACGCTTATCAGCGCCGTAGACTCTATTGAGCATAACAATAAGATATATCCTGTCATCTCTGCGCTACCTCACTGGATCTCTGCTGTGTTTTCCTACTTTCAAAAACACCGTTTTCCTCTTTTGAGTTGGCTCTTTGATTATAGAAACCTCATGTTTTTCTACCCACTTCTTGTCCGTTTGATGAGAAGAAAAGCCACTCAACTCAAACCTCAAAAAACCATCATTTCATCTTTTGCTATAGCAAAGAATATTGTCCAACCGTGACAAGATACTGCACTCTGAGATACCATACTCTATCTTCACTCACCTATGCAGTATATACACTCACACTATCATGAATACATCAACAAACTCACATGAATAAAGCTCTTCTTGTTCAAAAGTATATCAAGGCCTCTACGTCATCGAGACACAAAAAAGAGACTCTATAACACTGTCTACACCAACAGTGCTTATACATCAGAGCAAGCCACGCATATCTACTGACTCGACTCGGTAATAGCATATCCTAGTATCAGTGAAGTGTTTTTCGATGTTGCAGTAGCTACGCCTCGTGCCTATCGAGTAGCAAGTGGGAGATTAGTTCGTCTGGTTAAAGAGTATGACCGTATTATTGAACTCTTCAATACACTTCACGTGCCGCTCTTGATCATGGGTTCATGACCAGATGAGGCGTATCTTAAGGATATTGCCGGGCCGACGATCACTTTTCTCTGATGGATAGATGATGATCAAGAGAAAGCAGAGATACTACGTCATGCAGCATGATTTATCAATTTGACCAC
>JAHDGZ010000037.1 GCA_020631605.1 bacterium | reverse complement strand
GTGATGAATTACTTTCACTCGCTCAAGAGACATTTCTTTCACAGTATAATATTGAGCTACCAGTAAATCAAGGAACTGGGGAAGCTTAATCACTAAAACACTCTACCCCTTTAAATTATCCCTCGACTAAAACTCATTCACTAGCTGAAACATAACTAATAGGAAGATAAATATCACCAATCCCGCGAGAAAAATATTGACGAGTATTCACCTTGCTCTCTTTACTCTTTCTCCACTTCATCCGTCTACTATCATCATGTATCCTGCTACGATTACTGCTAGCATAAACACCACTCATAATATTCGCCCAAGAATCACTGCTGCCTGTATGATGAGTCACTTTATCGGTTCAGAGAAGTTTGGTTGTGCTACTGCATAGTAGATAAAGTCTATTAATTTAATGAAAAGCAGCGCTGCTATCACATTAATAATTCATCTTCTTGCTGACTTGATCTTATCCTCTTGATCCATCGCTGACATCATTCTCACTGCAGCAATAACCAATGCAACTATTGCTATAAAGAATGCCAATGCCTTGAGAAATCATAATATCTGCAAGAATAGGTTGTTGTTGATATTGTCTACTATCGTCTCAGCGTCCGTTGTTCCACTTCATAGTGTTACTATAGTACTGAGTATTCGTACAGCTCCAAAGAAAAGAATGGCTCATACAATAACCAATGCTATATTTCTCAAATTGCTTTTTACCCTCCCCTCATCTGATCAAAAGATGAGCAACTGACTGGCAAAAAAGACTAACATGAGAATAAAGACTCCAACACCAATCGTTCTAATCAATACCCAAAGTGTTGCTGTAGAACCTGAAGGATTTAAGGGCGCCGGTATCAGTAAATCAATAATATTGTCTCTCAGAGACTTGTTCGGATCTACTGTACTAGTCAAATCATATACTGCATTCTCTCCATCCATCAATCAATCAAAAAAGCTACCTATTTCTGGTGCCTGAGCTTCAGCTTGCTGAGGAAATCATACTGCAATTGTTGTCATTCACAGCACCAGTACCCAAAAGCATAGAAGATATTTTATGAGTATTTTTTTCATAGAGATATATAGTTAATGAAGAGTTATTATCAGAGAATTCGAGACAAGGCAGCATTTAATATCCTCACAATTGAATAGACTCCTACCAACACTACTACTCCTATAGCGACATTGGTAAGTCTCTTTCTTATTTCTCCTATATCTCCTTTTCCATGTGCTGAATGTGTTACCAGCATCAATCCATTGAAAATAATGAGGATTACTGCTATTGCTAAACCAATAAAGAATGCTCGTTGCAAATATGGTCCAATCTGCTGCCTAATAGCATCCAATGTGTTTGTTAAACGATATTGTAGTGGGTATGCTCATTGTAACTCTGATGTATCATCTAATGCTGTCTCTTGTATTCTATTTTCATCGTTTGCTTCACTCGCTACTTCATCCAGTATACGAAAGGGATTTCATGAAAATTCTCACCAAGCAAGACTCACTGCCGGTAGACATACTGACACACTCAATAGACTAGCTATCATAAGAAAGAAAAGCTTTTTCATGGATATCTATTTTGTAAAATAGTACCTAATACTACTTAGCTTTTCTACAAATAGCAATTTTTGTGTAACGCAAAAGACTCTTTCTGCTCTGTGAGTAGATAAACACACCCTATCTCTTGACATTTCTCTAATAATCTTTATTAGTTTTTTGTTTATATATGTCTATTTTATGGTAACACTTCTTGTCTGGGCAACTATTCTTTCTCAAACGCCTGTAGTAAGCACTATTGATCAGCACTATACACAAGTAACGCAAAGAGAGCAACTTCTCTCTGAAGTAGATCGCATACCTACCCAGTGAGTTGATAGCACTTACCCGGATTGGTTTGCACCTGATCTTCTTTTAGTGAACCAGGATATTAACCATTGGATAGATATATTACCCTACAGTGAAGATAAATCACATACTCGTTATGTAGTAGCTCCACTACAATGAGCAATTGTACCAGTCATTACCGTGACTGGAGAGGATCAAGAGGATGTATTAAACTGATGAGATATAGATATTATGAGTTACCTGGAAAATGGTGCACTTCATCACCCATGAACTAGATGACCTCGAGAACAATCAGGAAACTATGTACTTGCAGGGCACACCTCATACTATAGTTATCAAAATGGAAGATACAAAACTGCCATGCAATTTATTGCACTGATGCAATCTTGAGATCCTCTACGAATGTTTGACCAACAAGCAAATGGAGAATGGAAAAAATATGATTTTTCTATCACAAAATCTTTTGAAACTGTTCCAGAAGATATTTCAATTTTGGAGCAGCCGATAGATTGAAACATGCTTACTGTGTATGGTTGTTATCCCTTTGGATCACTTGATAGAAGACGAGTTATTCAATGAGAAATCAGTTCATAGAAACTGAAATATTGAATATTATGTGGAAAAAAAATTAAGAATTCTCTACTGCTCTTCCTATTCTGAACATCATATCTTCTCTCCAGTGGTTGGTCATGATATGAAATCATACTGGAAGGTTTTTCCCATCTTCCGCAATTGTTCCACAAGGGACACTCATGGCTGGTAGTCATACGATATTTGCGATTACAGCATAGATATCTGTGAGATACATAGTAAGTGGATCAGCAGATTTTTTTCAAAATTCTCGTGGTAGCTCAGGAACAGTTGGCCCAATAATTGCATCATATGATTCATAGATTGAAGAACATGTATTTGCAACCATTCTACGTAATTTCTGTGCTTTTAAGAAGAATCCTTCATAGTTCGATGAACTTAGGACGTATGATCACGTTAGTATTCTTCTCTTTACCTCATCTCAGAAATATTGAGATCTAATCTCTGCATAATAATTGTGTAATGATTCGAATTCAGATGTTTCTGACTGTTTTCAAAAACGGATACCATCAAATCTTGAAAGATTAGTACTTACTTCAGCAGGCATTAGTGCATAATATACTGGTAACACCTCTTCAAACAAAGGAGCATCTACCTCCTCTACTATTGCTCATAGCTTTTGTAATTCTACTGCCTGATTTTTAATAGCATCAGCTACACGTGAATCTAATCCTTGTGAAAAAAATTGTTTAGGTAGAGCTAATTTTAATCACTCAATAGATGTATTTTTCTTTCGATCCTCTAACTCTTCTTTGGGTCTTTTGATTGATGTTGCTTCTAGTGGATCATGTCATGACATACAACTCAAAAGCAATGCTGCATCTTCTACTGTTTTTGTAATCACTCCAACTTGATCGAAAGATGATCACATAGCTTGTACTCAGTGCCTTGAGATGCGTCCATATGTCGGCTTTGCTCATACTAGTCAACAAAATGCTGCAGGCAAACGCACACTTCAAGCTGTATCTGTTCACAATGCTGCAAGTGCCATTCACGAAGCAACTGCTGCTGCTGATCATGAGGAAGATCAACCCGGAACTCTTTCTTCGGCTAGTGGATTCAAAGTTCTTCAAAAAGCTGAATATTCTCAAGAACTTCCCATCGCAAATTCATCCATATTTGCTTTACCGATCATGAGTCACCCGCTCTCTTCTAGCTTTGTGAAGCATGTTGCGTCATATGGTGCTATGTAATCTTCTAGCATTTTTGACGCGCATGTAGTGCGAATCCCTTTTGTCATAATATTATCTTTGACGGCGATTGGAGCACCTCTTAATGGCAAACTAGCAAAACTTGCCAGTTTCTCTTCTGCGTATCCTTGAGTCACTGTGATGAGGGCGTTGATTCTTTTGTTATCCTGAGAAATTTTATCCATAGCATTATTCACTATGTCTTCTGGCTTCACTTCTCATGAATCTACTGCCTGTATATAGGACTGCAATGTGTATGTCATTTTTTTATTTTTGAGATGAGTATAATTAATTTTAATCACTATTCTTCTAAGAGACTTCTCAATAGTTCTTGAATTTCAGCTAGCTCTTCATCTGATAGCTCTCCTTCATTTTCTGCTACATCCTCTTTTTTAAGAACTATTTCTTCTTCTGCAGGTAGCACTGCTTCATCTTGCTTTTCGTTATTTTCTGCATCAATTTCAATTGCATCTTTCAATTCAGCTTCCAAATAATCTCTCAAGACATCATCTCATTCCTCTATTGCTTCTTGTTGTTTCACCTCTTTTTTGATCACTTCCTTTTCTGTTTCTCTTGGAGTATTGACTTCTTTTTCTGCAATAGGGTCTTCACTATTATCTTCATTGCTATCCTCAATATTTTCTTCGATATCCACATTCGTCTCATCTACTTCCTTGATCAGTAGTTCTGACGCTCTTTCTCTTGCTTGTTCTCGAGGCAGATCCAATCCATTAAGTTGTGATTTAATTTTTTCTGCTCATGCTGGATTTAGCCAACCATAGATCAGATATATCACAATAAGCAATATAATGATAATGATTAGTCTTCTGAGGAATAATCGCATATTTTGAGAATTCTGACAAGTAAAATAGTGTTATTGTTGCATTGTCTTTACATTTTTGTATCATTCTCTCCTGTAATGTCAATTCAGATTTAGTTTGCTTTATGAGCGTACAAATGAGATATAAGCCTAGTTATAAACTTCTAACCTTCTATAAATTTGTGGATATTTCTGATCCTGAACAAATCACCTTAGAGCACGCAGAATTTTGCAATGATCTTGGTTTAAAATGAAGAGTATACATTGGAACTGAAGGAATAAGTTCTACTGTTTCGTGAACTCCTTGGCAGTGTTGGGCATACCAACAATACTTGGAACAAATTGAATACTTTAAAGGCATTGAAGACATAGACACCAAATCTGTCATAGTTGACGAGCATCAATTCACAAAAATGATAGTCAAACATCGTGATGAAATTGTCTCACTTTGAAAGACATACAAAGCCCAAGAAATTAACGATTGATGACAAAGAATGTCTGTTGAGGAATTCAAAGAAATCATAGATTCAGCTAATCCTGACTATGTTATTTTGGATATGAGAAATAATTACGAATGGAAACTTGGTCATTTCAAGTGAGCACTACCTGCAGGAACTATTAACTTCAGAGATCTCGAAGAATATTGTGACATCTACAAAAAGAAATTTGCTGGCAAAAAAATCATTACTTACTGTACATGAGGTATCAGATGCGAGAAAGCTACTGTACTCATGAGAGAATTTGGATTAGATAGTTGTTACCAGCTAGACTGAGGAGTTATGAAATATGTAAATACCTATGATGACTGAAACCGATTAGGAAATCTCTACACGTTTGATTGAAGAGTAAGCATGATGATTGGAAGCAGTAAACATCACACTACTATCGGTACGTGCAACTATTCCGATAAACCTAGTGACAATTGCGAAAACTGTCGTTATAGCCCTTGTAATGCACGTATTATTGCTCAGAGAAAAGAATATAAAAAACACTTTGGCTTCTGCTCTGAAGAATGTTGTGAAAAGGCTAGACAAGATCTCCTCATCAAAGAAGAAAGCTTTGATCCAATGAACTATAAATGACTACGCGCTTTGATCAAAGAATGACAAGTCTCACTTTCTGATGCACAAGCAAAAGTGAGCCAACATATTGATCATCGATTAAGAAAGACTGAATTCAATCACAAGACAAACCAAAAGGAAGACATTGTCGATCAAAATCTCTTTCATGACATAGTGTCAGAGTTGTCTTAGAAATACTGTGGTCAAGCATATGGATTGTAGCCTAATGCATCCGCTATATTTTGTTCTTGATCTCCTTGGTTGGTTATATCATCTGCAACTTCTTGCGGAGTTCATCAGGTTTTTTTCTCTTCTATTCTTTTTTGTAACTCCTCTGCTTTTCCTTTTTTAAGTTTAATTCCAGGAGGTCTCTTAGTTATTCATGTTTCTTTTTTATCAGCACCCTCTTGTGTCTTTTCTGTAATATTCTCTCCTGCATAGACATCATCAAACAACGTTGCTCAACTTCTATTCCTCAAGTTAACATCTAGTCTATGAAGTTTATTGTTGAGTATATAGTCAGATTTTTTCTTGTTTTCTAGATTGTTGTACTCTTTATGATTTACATACGGTCATACATTTCTAAACCTATGTACTTTCTCTTCGTCTCCATCAAAAATTGCCTCTATGAAGTTCTCATCGATCTCATCAATATTTGCGATGATCATATCTCTAAATGCCTCAAGTGCCTTTCTCATCTCCTCCGGCATTCCTTGTCACTTGATCACTCCTACAATACCTACATCGATTAACGCATGTGCCTCTCTTTTGTTTTTTCCTGTGCCATCTAAGAGATTCTTCTTTACGGTTCCTAACACCTCTGCCAATATTCCTCTTGTTCAATCTCTTAGGTGAGGATAGTATCCGAGGAATTTCTTTGTGATAAAAGTCAGCACATCACGTGGTACTGATTTTTTGGGGGTTTGGTCTCTTAGACTTGTCCAAAAGGATTGAATAATTCTTTGCATTCCCTCTCCTTGAGCTCCTGAATACTTATACTGACTGTATCTACCAAACTGATTTTCTACCACAGTCGCAGGTATAGTAAAAGGCGCTGAAGTAAATGCTCCTGCCTCTGCCTTATTATCAAACGAAGACATTCTTTCGGTAGTCAGATTGTTTTCAATCTCCTCCAGTAGAAGTTGTTCATATTTGGATGGGACATTCCCTGCTGGTCATTTTTTCTCCCCAGTTTTGTCATTCGCAAGTGCTACTAATGATTTTTCAGGACTTTCATTCATGTCCTTCAATTCAAGGAATTTCATGATATCCTTACCGTTTTTTCACCATCGAGAAGAAAACTGTTTTCAATCTATGAGATGCTTCCTGATTCACTCACCATAGTTTGCTTTAGTGTGATTGCTTAGATCAAACTTCAAATCGGTAGTAAGACTACCATTGGTGATAAAATCAAACAATCCTGCTATTTTTTGCTGTTGATCAAAATCTTTCACCCATGCACCAGGCATAAATCCTATCCTAATAGCTAATTTTTGAAGAAGCTCTTTCGTTTTGTAATTTGTCACATTGAGAAATGTACCACTGAGCATAGAAAGGGCAAATGCCTCCTGTACTTTAAGTCTCTCACTATCATCTCCTGCCAATTCGATCATTGCCTTCAAAGATCAAATCACCTTATCCATACCAAATTTTTTGATATTATTATTGAACTCAAAGTGTACAAAATTGAAATCCCTCGAATCCATATATTGGTTGAACTTACCATTCACACTATCCTCTCCATAGACCTTATCTTTTGTTGTCGCAATAGTTTCAACAAAAGTGCTAGAGTAAAAATGATTCACTCCCTTAAAATCTCCATCAATATACTGCATCAAAAAGTTCATTTCTTTGTCCGCATAGAGCTGCATTTTATTCATATTTCATGGATCTTTCTCCAGTTCACGAGCCAGATCCGCTCTTTCTTCTTCATATTTTTTCTTGGCAGATGGACCTAACAATATTTCTACTCGAAATCAGGTTCCAGCATATTCTATCATATCTCTCCCATAAGGTCACCCGGCCTTGTCTAACATATATAACAATGCTCCAGCTGCTTTGTACGGTCTTCTCGCTGGTTTTGATTCACTTTTGAGATAAGGCATAATGAGCTCACTGAGTCTTTCACCTCCGTTGTCATGATTGCTAAAAATATCTTTCCATTTTGATATCTTAGCAAAAGTTTTTTTTGCCTTCTCTCCATAAATATCCATATGAGCCATCTCTAATCATTCTTCTAAGAACTCCATTCATAGAGCTCAAAATCATCATGCGATAGATGAGAGTATCGATCCTTTTTTAGTTACTGAAAACATAAAGTCATCCGTTTGCTCCTTGTCATACTCCTTGATTTTGTCTCCAATTTTACCAAAGACATTTTTGGCTGCACCTATCACATTGTTGATGCTATACATCTTCCAATTTGTCTTGACGTCAGTCAATTGAGTTTCTTTCTTTTTCTGATCATGCATATGCATCTGATAATCATCTTCGTCCATCGTTTTCCAGTCTGTTCAGTCTAACATGAGCCACAATGTCGGGTAGTCCACTACTTTTGAATATCTGACCTTCTGTTTTCCTTTCTTTCACTCTTCTCCTTTATGATCATCTAGCCATGTAGATTCAATTGCTACGCCTGATCATGATGGCTTCATAGAAAGCACATGCTTTCCATCAGTATAGTAGGGGAATTTCTTCTTTGCTGATTTGTCTTCCCAACCATCTGCTCACCGTTGTGCCTTTGCAAAAACACTTGGTTGTTTTTTGATGAATTCTGCCTCATGCAATGCATCAAAAGCATTTTCAATGGTTCCACCAGTACCATTTGTAATCACTGATTTTTTCCCGTTAAAATACTTGTTCAACTTCTCTAAGCTACTGGGAGCCAGATCCATGGTTTGAGTCTTTCATTCATACTCTCCTGCTGATTGTTTAGTACCATGCATTTTCACTGTTCGTGTTCATTTTTTTCTATCTATATCTTCTATATCAAAACGGTACGAAGCACCTTTACTTCGAGGCAATCATGCCGCGTTATCATCATC
>JAHDGZ010000036.1 GCA_020631605.1 bacterium | reverse complement strand
TTGTAGGTAATGCAATTGTAGCACATTCTGCAACTTCAGAGTTACCTCTAAAAACAACTGTAAATCTTTTTGAATTGTTGTGATGTCAGAAGTGATTTGAACAAGTAACAATGGAGAATTTGTTGTCTGATGACGTCAAAGCATGATTCAGAAAAGTAGTGGTCCCAGATGTCCAGAAGGAATTAGCTGAACGTCTTAAATGACTCATAGTCTCAAGATGAAAAACTGAATTAGAGGTCAATCTTGGTAGTGAAAACGGACGACCACTAGAAATATTGGAGGTATTGGATACTGATCAGGATTAGAAGAAAATTTTTATACTATGATGGAGTCATGAATAAATTTGATGCAGTAGCAATCAGAAAAGAAAAAGAAATAGTTCTCAAAGATGTAGTACAAGGCATCATGGATCAACACGCCGCTAGAATCATCTCATATCTGGGAGATAAATTTGTAGTAAAAAGTCTCGAAAATGAACAGAATGTCTATTTGCCACTGGAATTACATGAGCTACTCAGGGTCCCTGATTGAGACGAAGATCAGTTTCTTTTTGATCAGATCAATACAGAGCAGGGACTAGTCTTCAAGAACGAACTAGTTAAGCAAATTACTTATAAGTTAGCTATCGAGGTGAAAAATACTATGGATGAGAGATTTGAAAAAGATGTCGATACCACTTTATGAAACACAAACGGACGACCGATAACTATCAAGCAGAAACCTCAATATGAAGATCATATAAGAAATTAAGTATAAAAGTACCTGAGTATGACTAGCACGAGATGCTAGTTTTTTTTATGTAAGAAAAAAGCATGAACAAAAAATGTAAAGCTAGAAATTAGTGCAACTATCTATATTCTCACGATTGAAATTAATGTGTTTACTTCTCTTTGATATAAAAATGTCTAGGAAAAAAGACCACAGTAGGAATAGAATGATGACTACAAAGTCTCTTCAAATTAGTCATGAAGACGTATACAAAAAGTTTTTTTCTGACAATGATTTTGTTTGTAGTGTACCTCAGATTATATCACGAGGCTATGCATCGAACAAAAAGCAAAAGTCTTTCGTTAACATGAAACAAAAACTACCAACAAGGATGTATTTATGAATGACAAAGACAAAAACCTGTGAAGTAGATATCGATCATGTTATCATCTATGATTCAGTAAAAGATGTCTTCATTAGAAAATCTATGGGAGATGTCTATACTGATGAGAGTTGCAACAAATTACAGAGATTGATAGCTGAGTATTATCAGGAATTTTTGGAGCAAACATGAGTAAGAATCCAGATTCTATCAGAGTTTGATAGGTGAATGGGATTTGGATTTTCCTGATCTATATCAAATGTGATAGCCATAGGATATCGTTGGTTGATGTGAGAAATGTCGCTCCTGTCTACTCAGAGCAAAGAGTTGATAGAGAATCTTATTAAGGATAGTCTGCTTTTGGATATAAAGCTCCTTCATAATGAATCTTTGCAGTCTATTTCTGGCCTGATGCCTCGTGTCTCATTGAGTGAATGAGCATTTCCTTTTGTGCAGATTGGTGAGCAAAGTCATATCATGAAGCACTGAAATATATACAAAAATAAAGCATGTGTGTCTATAGATCTAGGTGATCAATCCTGATTTAGTGATGTTGAGTCATTGCCATTTGATTATGGTATTATTACGACATGAGCGAGGTATAATGCAAAAGAGATTAAGCAACGTCAAAAAAGTATAGATGCTGAACAAACGAGAAGCTATTTCACTTCATTGATAAAGCAAAATGGGTGAGAAGTAGTGTTGCCTGAATTAGAATCTACTGTCAATTATGCGAATATGTTTTATGAAGAGCTTGTGTCACTATTGATGAAGTTGTGTCAAAATTTTGATGCTGCGACATTAGATCGTTTTTTTAATACTATGTATCAAACATGACGAATCTCTTCATTCGTTGAGTGAACATGAGATGATTGGCAAACGATATATAGTTATGTCAAGGAAGCTCTTTCATATTGAGGAAAGATTGTACTGATGCCGACAGCACGCGCAAATAAGAACTGAACGTATTTCTTTATTTCTGAGAAAGTAGAGGGTAGGTCTTCAGTAAAGGAGTTGGTCAGTATCTTTAGAAAAAAGTGATTAGATCGCACACATCTTCTGTATGCATCATGGAGAGATTGAAGTACAGTGGCATGAGTTAGGGTGGAACAATCTATCCAACAGTGATTGTTTTCTGCTTATGTTCCTGTATGAAGCCTAAAATTAACATATTCTGATTGAAGAGTAGTAGTGGACAATTATGCAAGATTATTATGAAAAAAACTAGATGGACTTTTATTAGATACAATTTGAAAAAAAATTTATGCTGATTGAAGAAAGTTGACATCTCATGATTTGAAATCCCAAGCAACAACGGTGGAGACTATCATGATTTTGTTGCAACATTTATGACAAGAGGTAAGTAATAAGGACTTTCCTATATCTAGTTATAGTAAGAACAAAAATGAGATGGTATGAAAGATATTGGTACCACTTAGAAAATTAATGAAAAACCTTTGTAATATAGATATAGATATCTCATGTATTGGATGATTATACGATTACTACATGAGGATGGATCCAAAGTATAGCATATACTTTCATCGTCTTGAGCATATTTTTGCCCCACAGATAGATTATAGAAAGTCTGCTATTGTGTCATACGAGACTGACAAGGTCTTATAGTATATATTGCTTTTTTTTGCATATATTGGATTCCCAAACTGCCCGATCTGTTCTTTAGTGATACTCTCATCGTTAAATAGATAAGAAAGAGTGGCTCATGTGCTTCAATGAATAACAAGAGTGATAGGATTCTTTTTGTCACTGAAAGGATAACTTATTAGTTTTTTAAGTAAAAATAGAAGGTCTTTGTGTGAATCTTTTGCTCTTTTTTCTTTTGTAGACATTTTTTGTCTCTCAGGGGTACGCTTTTTGGGGTTTTTTAAGGCATTATGATAAGTTAAGACTATAGATGCCAATCTCTTTTTTTCTGCTTGTTTAGAGGTTATTAGGTATGAAGTTTCTAGGCAGTATCAGTAGTCAGATAGTATGAAAGGACTGTTTAATGTGATTTCGGGAAAATCATCAAGGTGTTTGGAAAAACTTCTAATTGTCTCAACTGGTAATTTTTCAGAACTAAATCAATACTCTCATTTAAGATCAGTGTGTGTAGATGGATGGTAAATTATTCTTATGTGTCATTTATTAAAAAGATGGCTTTCTGATAAAAATAAGTCAGTATTTTGGTCTTTAGTTGGCGAACTACATTTTTGTTTAAGGTGGTAGTAGATACTAGCAAGAGAAGTTCAAATTAAATTAATGCTAGTGGTGTTAGTCCCTTCCGTGTGGTTTGACTTGGTTAAATCAATTTTTCATGGTTTTATGCGTCAGGTATAAAAAGAAATTTGTTCAAAAAGTAAATTTGTTTCATCTTCTGACAAGCTGACTTCATTTTTGCGCAAAGTAAGTAAATAATTGTCTAAGACATAGTTAACTGCATATATTTGTAAGGGCATTGGTATTCAATGCAGTACATTTTGACTTTTATTTGTTGTATGTTTGTAAATGAAGGTGTTTTTAAAGGGTTGTCAAAATACTAGTCACTGTGAATTTGGTAGTTCAAATCTGCATAGAAATAGTTTTTCTAATAATACCAGATCTTTTTCTCACCAATCAGCTGGAAAATAGATATTCTGTTTGTTGGTGTTTTTACCAAGCTGATCTAACGCACTAATATATGTTGGAATAACTTTTAATATATCTTCATTAGTTATCTGTTTATCTAATTGATTATTGGACTCTAGATCTCAGATTAACCTAGAAATTTCTTTAATTATAGAGTCCAAAAATGGCATTAATCTGATATGTTCTCAAATATTAATAAGTAAGTTAGAGTATCAAACGCACATTGCATACGAATCTCATCTTCCCTCAAGAAATTCATCACTAAGTTGTTTAACGTCAATTGCTAATTTGCTCATTAGCCTCAAGTGTTCTGTTTTAAATCATAAGTCTATTCTTAATGACTTATATCTGTTAGAATCATTAAGAACAATGATTAATTCATTGACTATTTGGATAGTTTCATCAATTTCATTGAGTCAAACATCTGATAATCAAATAGCAAAGATTTTTTCAAAGGTTTGAAGGATAGTATTATTAGTAGAGTAGTTGAGTAAGTGCCCTTGTTTATGAATGTTTTTCTTATTTGAAACTTCTAATTGTTTCTCAATCTTTCAAATTTCTACAAATTTGTTGAGTGTAGAAAGTAATTTGTGTAGCTGATTAGTTAAATCGGATATTGAATTATCTTGCTCATCTAGGTTGTTTATTTTTTTTACTATATAAGTTTTAATCTTTGCTTTAAATGGACTATCTTCATAATGTTCAGCATAAAGTCGATTTTGCCATTTATCCATAGAAATCGTATCTGACTAAAGAGTGGTAGAATTAAACCTATACCCCAATCACTTCACCGTCTCAAACATGGTCTTATCTAGTTTTTTTCTCAGATTTGCTATGTAGACATCAAGTTTCCCATCGGATTTCTCATCTCGGATGCCAGTATCTCACCAGATTTCATCAATAATTGTAGCTCTCTGGACAGTGCTTCCATTAGCATCAACGAGCAGTGTAAGGATTTGCCATTCTTTGAGGGTGAGATTAATTTCTTCTCCAGATTTGGTAACAATGTTACGTTCAAAGTCTATCTCTATTTCTCATCGACGAACAATATCCGTGACCGCATTACGCTTCACCAATGAGCGGATACGCATGGCCAATTCAGCTAATTCAAATGGTTTGACCAAGTAATCATCAGCACCACGTTCAAATCACTCAGCCTTGTCATCGAGCTGTCATTTGGCAGTTGTCATGATCACTGGAGTAGTCTTAGTTTCTCTCAGTTTTGCTAAGAGAGAAAATCCATCCATACCAGGTAGCATCACATCAAGTATGATGCAATCATAGTTGAAATTCTGGGCATAATTCAAACCCTGAATTCAGTCAGCAAATATGTCTACCAACCATCATTCCAATTCAAGAAATTGCTTAATAGTAGTGGCAATGGTGTGATTGTCTTCGACGAGGAGTACGTGCATATTTTATGTTGTGAACGACAATGTAAAATGAGATCATTGTTTGTGGTCACTCTCGAGAGAGATCTTCCATCAGAGGCTATCTACCAATGATTTGACCAAAGCTAGTCATAGTCCATGTCATTGATCTTGTCATTTGGAGCTATCAGCCTGCCAAAAGGGTTCTCGGATAGAGTTATGTAACTCTGGATCAATTCCAGGTCCATTGTCTGAGACGGAAATATGTATTTCATCTGCAGTCAATGTGATTGCTCCTCACTCAGGAGTATACTTGTAAGCGTTGTCCAAAAGGTTGCGTAAGATGATTTCCAACGATCCACGATCAGTATCTATAGTGAGCTCATCGGGGATGTCATCTATGATGCTGATATGTTTCTCTACATACTGTGCTGCCGTTTGTTCAATAGATTGCCTGATCAATGGAATGACATTAATGTGCTCCGTAGGTAGAGGTTGGTTGCTTTGAGCTCCATGTAGTTGAAGGAGAGCGTCAGTCAAACGATTAAGTTGATCAATATGTGCGATAGAAGTAGACAGTCATTTTTTATATGTCTTGGCTTTTTGAGAAAGTTCTGCTTGAGATCTCATCACCATGAGAGGTGTTTTGAATTCGTGAGAAACATTGCTCACAAAGCGCTTGATCTGGTTTACTTGGTCATGAAGTTTGCTTGTCATTTGGTTCAGAGAGAGAGCAATAGTGTTGATCTCATCAGTCTCTGGCAAGTGGTCAAAATGAAGATTGTTTTCAAGTTTGTCTACATCTATAGATTGGGCAAAGTCTGCTATACTATACACATCACGTAGTGCGCGTTTTACAAATCTACGAGAAGCAAGATACGATATCAATCCGGTTAACAATAATACTAGTATGCTTAGTCTGATAAGAGCTATTTGTCTTTGCATGATAGATGTGATATCCATGATTGCGATATTGTCTCATCTCATCTCACGCAAGAGTAGTCGCTTTTCTCCATCTTCCTTGACTCCGTCATCTTCTAGAGTATCGCCTGCATCATTGTTTAGATGAACAACTCATGGTAGTCGATGTTCTTCAAATGAGTCCATATCTAGATTAGCAGCAGGGATGATGATGGTTCTAGTAAACTGCAATTTATTGGCTGGTCCTGGTCTAGGGACCTTTTTTTGCAAAAAGAGGTTGGCTTCAGCTCTCAGAGCCTTGGTCTCACGATTATGCCATGATTGAAAAGAAAAAATATTTACCAAAAGAGCAAACAGCAAAACAAGTGCCGTGGCCAGTGCAGTAAACTGAATTGAGATACGTGTGGATGTTTTCATAGAACAATCTGAGTAGTGAATACAGTGATAGTAGTGATAGTATCCAAAAATACAAAACTACCTTAAGATAATCTTAAGAAAACGAGAATAAAATTTCCCAATACAAAAAAGGGACACCGATCTAATCGTGTCCTTGGCGGTTTTTCTAAACCTGCTGAAATCATTCCTGTGGCTAGAGCCAAATCATCGCAGGAAGCGATAAACCTAGGTGAGATACTTACTGTTGTGCAGCTCTCAGTAGGGTTTGTTGATAGGTAGCTCGGTCATATAACCAGCTTGCAGTCCCTATGCCCACGACCATCCCTACTATAAGAGAGAAAACTCGTAGTTGTTCTTGCCAAGTTTGTACTAGATGGATGTTGTCTACAACACTCCACACCAATGCACCAAGTAGCAAAAACGTTGCAATAGTACCAGTCAGAGACACCATCGTCCCCACAGTAGTAGAACTACTATGAGAACGTGGCATCCATGCCAATGCGAGAACCACAAAACAAGCAAAGGCCAAACCACCATTAAATAATAATACAACTAACATATGTTTTAGTTTGTCTTTTTTTTCCACCATTTGCCTAACAGCAATCGCAATCCCAAAAGAAACTGACAAAAGCTTACCATCACAGCAGAGACAAAAACACCATGTGTTTGTTCTGGATCTGGTTTGCCACTATAGGAGTACATAAGATCAGGGATTTCCTGATAATAGATACCTGTGGCAATAGCAGCTGTTGTGAGTGATGCACAGAATGCTGTGACAGTAAGCATTCTTTGTAGCTTACTACCAAGTTCTGTGTCTCGTGGAGTTGCAAGTATGGTCGCACATGTTAGTAGTGTGCAGCAAACAAATATAAAGGTAATCATAGTGTTTTTTTAAGTGTTGTATGGCAGCTTATATCTCAAAAAGAATGTAAGCCATAGTGCCACATTGATTGTTAATGATTATTGAGTATCTTAGACACTCTGTACTTCGAGAGTTTCCAAGGCTATGGAATGCTTGCGCAACCATTTAGTCTGTCCCTTGTTTAAAGGTCTGATTCTCCAGTATTCTCCTGATTCATCATGAATAGTGACAAGTGCATCATTTTCTACAAAACCACAGAGTAGATAACACTTAATACTGTACTGATGATCCTTGTCATCTTCAAAATGAATAGTATTAGTGTATAGACAATAAAAGCTTTGTTGATATTTTATAATAAAAGTACTTTCGCTTAATTGCAAAGGAATGGTTTCTGACAAAATAGTCGCAATATGGAATGATTTCATCCACTTATGCTTTAGCCAGGTTGTCTTAAATTCCAAGAAAAAACGATGATCTTTATTCATTTTAACGATATCTAAATCACCGAAAAATCGCTTATTGATATGTTTTTTTATGGCTATCATATCATTAGCCTTCTCGATAGTTATTAGTCGTATGGTATTCATTTTCTGGTATTTTTTTTGTGTTACTTGAATAAGTTAATGTAAACCTGGTAACGTAAGTACCAGAACCGTTCCAAAGTTTTGTCGAATTTTTTTACATTGAGCAGTCTCTTTGCAATCTCGTCATGGCCACCGTCTTCGCTATCAAGCTGGATATGTCTCTCCAGAAAATAAGAGAAGAAACCATAGCCAAGCGATTCCCAATCATGAGCATCAAGCATGTTTTCAAATATGCCGTGTAGTTCATGTTCTCGGGATACTAATGTAGCCAACTTCTCATCAGGAGGAAGCGGTCTCACAAATTGTAGGTAGTCTTTGATCACATGAAACAAGTGAGAATCTCTTACCCCCAAATCCAGTAAGGTTTTGAGTGCAATAGTCTTATTGTCTACAAAATGAAACAAAAATTCCCAATGGTCTGCTGTCTTGTGATAGTCCTCATACTGTAAGTTGTTGGTAGCAATTTCCCCAGAGATAAACTCCTGGAATAGAGGGTTGCTATGGTAAGTAGGTATGCAATCATGAACAGTCTGAGCAAATTCTATAGCAAAGTTTAAGCTGATTTGAATCAAATGTTCTGGTTCAACTTGTGACCAATCTAATCCGTTGATAAGTGCGATACTATCATGTTTCGTAGGTATCATGTGCTGTTGTTTTTGTTGTTAGTAGATGATGTTGCCTGTGTCTGTATGACACGAACAAACAAATAGATGTTAATAGCTATCGATATGATATTGCTGATGACAATTGAGATGGAACCGATAGATATCCCATAGACTACCCAAAGGAGTAGACCAACCGTCAAGAGCACCAATGACCACAATGAAATATCATCGGCTTTTTTTGTTGCGATTACTTTGCGCAACTGTGGTATATTGGAGACTGTCGT
>JAHDGZ010000035.1 GCA_020631605.1 bacterium | reverse complement strand
ATTTTTCACTAAAGTAGAAAAGAGATACGCATAACGTTCTCTTTCCTATGCTATAGGTATAGTTTCTAGCAATGTAGTAATTTTAGAGTATTCCTCCACAGACCTGTCTTACTTGGCCAGTTACATAGCTATTTTTTAGCTGACAAAGGTAAAGAACCTCATCAGCAACATTTTGTGGCAAACCTGGGCCAACCATTGAAATCATTGCAAATCGTGGATCTTCTTTTTCAGCTTTAATTACCTCTGCTGACATATCTGTTTCAATAAAGCCAGGAGAGATAACATTAATGGTAATCTTTTTTCTTCCAAATTCCTTTGCTGCAGATTTCGTAAGATTAATCAATGCTGCTTTCGAAGCACCGTAACTTCCCTGTAATTTCCCACCAAGCTGACCAATCAATGAAGCTATATTAATAATAGTCCCTGACTTGTTTCGTTTCATCTTAGGTAGAACTGCCTGCATAAGTAACATAGGTGCCGTTGCATTAACTCTCATAACTCTTTCCCAGTCTGAAAGATCAATAGAATTAAATGGCACATCTTTTGTTATCCCAGCATTGTTGATAAGAATATCAATATGACCAAACTCCTGCTGAATTTCTCTTACAACATCAGGAATTCTTTCCAATTCATTCAAATCTAATTGGTATGCATTACATTTCACTCTGTGTTTTTTAGTGATTTCTGCACATATCAACTTGGCAGCAGAAGCTGATGAATTGTAGGTAATTGCAATATTAATACCTGCAGCTCCCAAAGTACGGGCAATTGCTTCTCCGATGCCTTTACCACCTCCAGTGATTAGGGCTGTTTTAGTTTCGCTCATAGCGTTTCTAGTGTTTGTATATAGATTAAAAAATAAAAAAATAATAAACATTAACTCTTCGTTCAGAATTAATAAACATATGATAAGCATATTAGAAACAATGTCAACAAGTCAAAAATTAATTACCTTTTTGTTTTTTTGATTCCAAATCTTCTATATGACTCAACTTCTGTTCAAGAAAAAAATCTCTATCAAAGCCAATTTGATCGAACAAGTTAGTTGTATGTTTAGCTCATAACGCATCCGGCATAATCACATAATCAGCTCCCGCTTCATACAATTCTAGTGCATGAGTGGTGTAATTTGAAACCACTACAATAATAATATCAGGATTATATTCATGGACATGCTTGACTACATACAAGTCATCTTCAAGATCTCTAATAGTTGTGACAACCATCCTCAATCAAGGGTGGAACAGATGATGATAAACCTCAATGCTAGTTGCATCAGCAAAGATATATTCACCATTCTTACTTTCTAAGGTATCTATCAATTCAGGATTATGATCTATCACTATATGTTGCACTCTTTGTTCATCAAACTTTTTACTTAACGCAGATCAGATTCTTCAATACCCAAAGAGTATCACCTCAACCTGTCTCAATGCTTCACTCAATACTTCTTCTGTAGATTTCACATGTTCCTTACCCAAGAATTTTTCTAACTTTGTGAAAATTTTATTATTGTTCATCGTACAATAACTCGAAACTGCTATCGAGACAAGTCAGACAAGCACCATCACTGACATCAATGATTCATCCCCTACATATCCTAGCCCCAGAGCTATTCACAGAACAATAAAACCAAATTCTGAGATTTGTCCCAAACTCGCAGCTGACTTGAATGACACTTGATGAGTATAGCCAAACCACGTAGATGCTAGGTAGATAAACAAAGGTTTCAGAAACATTACCAATATCAAACTTCCAACCAATAGTCACACATGATTAGCTAGTCATGCCCAATGCAGTTCGAGTCCCATAGCAATAAAGAATAGCACAAGAAAGAAATCTCTCAATGCTTTGAGCTTAGCAGTAATAAACATACGAAACGGCGAGTTTGCAAATGACATTCATGCCAACAGACAACCGATTTCAAAAGAGAATCACACAAGTTCAAACATAGTTCACAAAATCAAACATCGTCATATTCACACCAAAAGAAGCAGCTCTTCACTTCTAGATAATCGTCTAACAAGAGCAGGTAAGAGGTATTTAGAAAAAAGAACAGTCAGAACAATCAAAAGGAGACCTTCCAATACCATGACTCATCATCACTCCCCTCAACCATAGAAAGCAAGCAACATAAACAGCAGCATTACTACTAAATCTTGTACTATCAAGACTCAAATAGAAACTTTTCCGTATAGAGTTTGGTCTTCCTCTCTATCCGAGAGTAACTTCACAATCACTATCGTACTAGAAAATGTCAGTGCTATACCAACAAAAACACTGGTCATAAAGTCATAACCTAGGAGAGACGAAAATCACAGTCCTACTCCAAAAGTAAGAATCATCTGAAAAAAACCTATTCACAGAGACACTTTACCCTGCTCTTTGACTACGTTAACATTGAGACCAACTCACACCATAAACAAAAGCAGTGAAATTCACAAATGTGAAAAAAGCTCAATAAAAGTATGTCAATCTGTCGATCATTGCACTAAACCAAACGCAAGTGGTCATACCAAAACCCCAGCAAGGAGGTACCCTATAATCAGTGGTTGTTTCAACCATGAAATAAATCAAGTAACCACAATCACAACAAGCAAAATCACTCACAGTTGAGCGAGTTCAGAGTGTAAGATCAATTCTTGAAAAAGAGTAATGAGTTCAGTCATATTTTTTTATGAGCAAAAGTATGATATAAGTATATCTACTAATCTCTTTTTGAGCAAAACAGCAATGTGTAAGCTTCAATACTTGATTGACTTATACTAACTATATTATTTATTGATGATTTATTAGGTACTTACCAACTCTTCCAAAGGAAGTCATGTAAGTTTTCCAAGTCTTCGTAACATATATCCAACAGCAATCATAAGAACTATCATCAATGGAATAGCTATAACAGGGAAACTGAGACCTGTCATTCTACCTAATTGAGCAGTAAATTCTTCTGTCCCAGGTGCTGCAGTGACTATTCGAATAGCGAGAAGATAATTCAATAATGCAGAAACAAAAAATGATCCAGCAAAAACATAAGAGATAAGCTTTTCTAATCATACAATTTGACGTTGTTTGTCAGCATCATTAGCTACTGACTCCTCTATCTTTTCTTGATCCAAAGCTTGAAGGATAAAAATTTTGGCTACTGGATAACCAAATCGTATAGCTATCAACACACCTATTCCTAGCAACAGAGGAATTCCTGCTTCTTTGACAGCAACCCATTCTGCTGGGATATGCAACAATCAAATTCATCACGTAAGCAAGATACTCACCAATCACACAACAGAAAAAACATTAGTATGTTGTGAACGATACCATTCTACAATTCCATAAAACAAAGGGAACAACAATGCGATAACAAGGGCCCACACAGGTCATAATAATTCAGCTTTATTGAACTTTGTCATGATAACCATTGGTATGACAACGTTAAACAATACGTCTATCAGACCGGCTCGAGAATTACGTTTTTTTGGCATAAAAAAAAGAGGCATTAAATCCTCTTCTCTATATATGTTCTCTCTCTATTAACAAGACGATCAGTAGTTTTTCTATCTACTCATAATCAAATCAAATGCATTTTGTAGATCTTCCATGCCTCAATCTAGCAATGTTGTTGTTGCTGTTTCGTAATAAAAACGTCCTACATTTCATTCTATTGCATACACAACAGAACGAACTCCCTTCACTCACATAACTGTCAAGTTTAGCATATCCACTGCATTCTGTGCAGTACATGATGTTTCTGATATCCCAACAAGAAAATCTGCAGGCAAGTTAACAAATGCTATTTCTTTTTCTAGTCTAACATCTAGCAATTTCAACGGTCTTCACAGTGTGCTTTGCACTCACTCATTTGCCATAGGTCATGATAGTAGATTTACGAGTGTAGTTTCAAGAAAAGCAGTAGTACGTGGCACCTG
This sequence comes from bacterium, assembly GCA_020631605.1. Classification (GTDB taxonomy): domain Bacteria; phylum Patescibacteriota; class Gracilibacteria; order Absconditabacterales; family Absconditicoccaceae; genus JAHDGZ01. Next base: position 4,908 of record JAHDGZ010000035.1, on the reverse strand, counting down.
TCTAAATGTTTGCACATAAGCATCACATGTTCATGTTTTTGGTCGGTACATAGTGATAGTCATTGTTGGTGCTGTTCTTACCACTGGTTGTACCACAGGTGGCACTACAGGCTTCTTGACAACTGCTGGCTGAGGAGTTGGTGTTGGTGTTTTTGTTGCCACTGTAGGCTGTACCTTGGTTGGTGTTTTTGGTGCAGATTGTTTCACTACTGGTTGAGAAACAGGTTTCTTAACAACTACTGGCTCAGCTTCTTCTTTCTCTACTTTGATTCACATTTTCTCCTCTTCAGTGATAATCGTATCATCATCGTTATTCTTTGTAGGAGTTGTTTGTATATCGTACTCTATACTCAAACGATCAATCACTTCTCAGAGGATATAGAGTTTCCTTTCGTTCAATTCTCGATCCATACGCTCTTTCATTGTTTCTACAGAGACATCTGCGACTCGATCTCATTTTGCTTCTATGAGTTGCTCAATATTATCCAACATCAATCATATGAGTTTAGAGTCAGTAGCACGTGGTAAATACGCCTGCACAAAAGCAAGACAACCAAAACCAACGAGGCACAATCATAGAAAAAATTTCTTCATATATATACAAGTCAAAAAAAAAACAAAATATCATAATCAATACTACTGTATAAGTATCTAGTCTTCTATAGCAAAAAATCAAGATAGTCTCTCATGAGAAAATGAACTCTTAGTTAGCAGAAATATGTGCTGCTCTTTCGTTCTGATAACAACGTGCACAGACAGAATCATAACTAACATCATCACCATCTATTGCTACTTGTTCTCCATCAAACGTAGATTTTCCATCAACCACTCTCATATTACATACTGCCTTGGTACCACATTCACAGATTGTTTTAAGCTCTTCTATCCTATGTGCCAGAAGCAAAAGTCTTATACTTCATGGAAATCATTTCATTTGGAAATCAGCGCGTAAACCATAGCAAATGACCGGAGCATCTCACTGAGTAGCAATCTCCCACAGTTCATCTATCTGATCTGGAGTCAAAAATTGAGACTCATCTACCAAGATACAATCATATTCCAATCACCAAACTAGCTCCTTGATAGAATCATTCTGACTCACGAGAAAATTCACCTTTCTCTCTAATCATATTCTTGAGGAAATCGAATCTCAAGATTTTGTATCGATCAATGGCTTGATAACCAGAACTTTCATACCACGCTCTTCATAATTGTAAGCTACTTGCATGAGTGAAGTAGATTTTCATGCATTCATAGCACTATATCTGAAAAACAACTTTGACATCAAGAAAAGAAGAACCATATAAAACAAACACAAAGACTATGGATTTTGTCTGATCAATAGCTAGGCAATTTTATCCAAAAGAGCTAATCGTCTACCCTCCTTTTCCTCAATCTGTGCAATGATTTGTTTCATGTCATCTCAAAGGGATTTAATTTCTTTGTACGGAATAGAAGTTTGCTGAAATTTGTTATTAATAACTGCTTTCTTCTCCTCAAGTGACTCAATTTCTTGACCAAGACGATCAAATTCACGTTGTTCAAGATAACTAAGTTTCTTTTGTTTAATAGGCTCATCCAAAAGTTCTGGAGTTATTTCTTTTAGTGGCTCTATTGGTACAGTTATATCTTTTTGAACGATAGAACTCTTCTGGTCTCTATAGTCAGTATACGATCACCAAAAGTCACTAATTTTGCCATCACCTTCAAACACAAAAAGATGTTCCACTACCTTATCCATAAAAAATCTATCATGACTGATAACTACCAAACAACCCGCATAAGCCAAAAGAAACTGTTCTAACACCTGAATCGTCTGCACATCCAAATCATTGGTTGGCTCATCCAAAATAAGAAAATTTGGATTACGAAGCAAAACCAACAATAAAGAAAGTCTTCTTTTTTCTCATCAAGAAAGAAAACGAACAAAACCATGTTGTTGTTTAGGTGGAAACATAAATCTTTCCAACAACTTAGTAGCTGAAAGTTTTGAACCATCTGCAACAGTGATATATTCGGCCACATCTCTCACAATCTCTAGTACTTTCTTACTAGGATCAAAATCTATATGTTCCTGAGTGTAGTGACCAAAGACTACGGTTTTTCCCATATCAATTTTTCATGCATCCATCGGTTCGTCACCTAGCAACAGACGGATAAACGTAGACTTTCCTACTCCATTAGGTCACACAATTCATACACGTTCTCCTTGTTGAAACTCATAATTGAAGTCTTGAACAATTTTTTGTTCTCCAAATGATTTTGTCATACCCTCAACCTTCATGATCTTTCATCATAGTCTAGAGAGCTTTACACCAAGTTCCAATCATTGTACTTTCTGGTGAAACTTCTTTCTTGCTACTTTATAGTCTGATTCAAGTGAATAAAAATTCTTACTACGATAAACAGACTTTGATTCACGGGCACGTGGCGCAGTCCTCATCCATTCCAATTCTTTGCGATACAGTTGTTTCATATCATGGAGTTCTTTCTTTTCTTGAGCATCACGTCTCGCTTTCTGCTCCAAGAAATAAGAATAATTTCCTGGGTAACGATAGATTTCTCCAGCTTCAAGTTCGTAGATATCAGTACACACATTTTCCAAAAAATATCTATCGTGGGTCACCATAAGAAGAGTGAAATCATGACGACGAATATAATCTTCTAGCCACTCTATCATAACCACATCCAAGTGATTAGTTGGCTCATCCAACAAGAGAAAATCAGGTTCTTCTATAAGAAGTTTTGCTAGAGCTACACGTTTTTTTTCTCCACCAGAAAGTATCCCTATCGTCTTATGAAGATAGTTCTTTAGTTTCAATTGAGCAATCACAACTCTAACACGTGACTCATAGGACCAAGCATCTAACTCATCTATTTCATCAACCAAACGATCATACTCATCTTGATGCAACGATTCAGCTGAAATAATTCTTTCATAGTCCTTAATCAACTTAGCTCTGGTATTTTTGTCATCAAAAAGTACATCAAGCACATTATCATTATCATTTAGCTCAGTCTGTTGAGTGAGTTGTCATATCGTGATCTTGTCTGATCGTTCTACTGTTCACTCAGGAAAACTCATATCACCAGTCAAACAGCGAAACAATGTGGTCTTTCACGCGCCATTACCGGCCACCAAAGCAACTCTCTGACCAGCGTTCACTATCATATCCAAACCATCAAAAATCACTTTATGAGTAAAGCTTTTGTGAAGATTACGAACAGTGAGGTATTGCATAGCTACAGAGAATAGATCAAAAAAAAAGAAAAATCAGTTTTTCTATCCTGACAATGGAACGAGATCATATCCATTACTCGTATCTTTTGCTTCCCATCATGCAGCCTTGATCTCGTCTCTAAGTGAATCAGCTAATGCTCGCTCCTTGTTCTTTTTTGCTTCCATACGCTTTTCTGCCAATACTCTAACTGCTAGAGGTGCTTGCACATCTTCTTGTTCCATAAGTGCTTTCACTCATGCAAACAATCATAGCTTAGTAACTTTTTGGTCAAACAACAAGACATCAACTGCTTGTTCACATCACGCAGACACTCATGTATGATATTTGGATAGAAGACTTACCGTATCTAAGTCATCAGCAATACAAGCAGATAGTTCATCATACAATGCCATTGGAACAAAATCATCAAAATCAGCAATCGATTCCTTCGTAAGTAGTTTACTAATTTTCTTAATCAAATTTTTTCTTGTCTTGGCTGCAGCATCCATTGCTTCTCGACTGAAGTCTAAGAAGCTTCTATAGTTGGCTGTAAGATAAAAATATCTCAAATCCAATGGGCTATAACCCTTCTGAATAATTCAAGGAATACTAAGGTCATCTCATTTAGATTTACTCACTTTTCCTCAGTCTATATTCAAAAATTGTCCATGTACCCATCGATTTACCCATGGATGATCAGCATCACATCAAATACTACACTCAGCCTGAGCTATCTCGTTCGTATGATGCACTGTCACATGATCTACTCATCATGTATGTATATCAATCTGCTCTCCTAGTTCTTTGGTTGCCATTGCACTACACTCTATATGTCGTCCTGGAAATCCTCTCAAAATCATTTCCTCATCTGTAAGTGAATCACGATTGTCATCAGTGATCAATTCTCAAGCTCTTGAACCATCAAATATCCATTCCATTGATCTCTGTTCGTTCTTTGGACTACATTTCCAAAGCGCAAAATCAGAAAGGCTCTTTTTCTTAGAGCTATCGATCTTAGCACCATCTCCTCTATGTTCTGAGTTCATTCCTTCAAAATCTAGTTGAGCGAGTTTTCCGTAATCAGCCACCTTTGATGTATCCATATAGATACCATCATCTTCTATGATGTAGGTGTATCACTTTTCAATCAACACTTTGATCATGTCAATTTGTTCATCAATATATTCTGTTGCTCTCGTATAGTCTCTTGGTGGGACCAATTGAAGTTCTAGGCTATATTTTTTAAAATTATCTTCATACATTCTAGCTACTTCTCGCACTGTTTTTTGTTCTCTTCTCGCTCATTTTTCCATCTTATCCTCTCATTGATCTCCATCATCAGTCAGATGGCCAACATCAGTAATATTCATAACATGATCTACATCATACTCACCAACATACTGCAAAACGGATTTGAGTAGATCAACAGTAAAATACATTCTCATGTTCCCTATATGAGGATCTCCGTAGACCGTAGGACCACAGCTATATAGTTTCACTTCTCCTGCTTTTAGTGGCACAAACTCTTCTTTCTGACGAGTCATGGTATTATAGAGATGTATTTTCATTTTCATTTCGATTATGTTCTATGGTCTAAAATATCTTAGTTACAATAATGTATCTTTTCCAACTTTGCAAAGGATTCTTCTGCTCAATACGACATGGTAGTAAACACTGTCCCCTTTTG
>JAHDGZ010000005.1 GCA_020631605.1 bacterium | reverse complement strand
AGCAACAATTTGTTTATCAATATCAGCAATATAGTCGGATCATTCTCATGCAGCCACTACTTCTTCATCTGGTACACCAAGATATTTAGGAGACCAAATGAGTAAATACAAATCAGAAAAAGAAATAGGCGTTGTGAGGTTTTTGATATCTATCCAATGTTGAAGATAGGCCTCAATAAAATCCAACTGCTTTAATGCATCCAATCATACTATGTCCTCCAATTCTACATCTGACTTTGACTCCTTTCATAATAAAATAGCAAATGCTTCTATTTTAACTCAACTTTCTCTAAACGAAAGCAATCAAGCTATGTCTCATACAGCATTATGATAACCAGTATCAAAATACCTCCTAGGATTTTTGACTGTATATGATTCAAACGAAATCAGCCACAATAAGTCATTCGGTTCAACACCGATCTTGTTCGCTAAAACGATACTTTTGTTAACAAACAGAGACCACTGCTCCCATGATTGAAGCTCAGGATTGAGGTATTTTTTAATATTCTCAAAAACTTCTCTATTCGGAAAACCCGTAGACAAGAGTAATCATTTTTCCACTGATGTATGCAATCATCACAATGATTCAGCAAAATTTTCAATAGTGGGTGGTGTTGTTTCATGCTGCTTATAACGCAGTTTCATAACAAGTCATCTCAATACAATAAACAGGCTACGCTCAATCTTCCTGTGAAGGTTTTTCTTCCACTAAATCATCACTAGATTTGTCAGCTGGAGTTATCTTTTGTACTGTTTGTTTGTTAGCAATATCCTGAGTACCAGGAACTTCTACATTGTTCTCATCAGTATCAACTGTCAGATTCTCTGATCAATCTCAACTAGCTGCATCCAATCAATCTAGTGCAGACTCATCAACACTAATTCCTAGTCTAGCCTCTATCTCTGCATCTACAAACTCTCTCTTTCTTCCATATTTTTTAGCACTGTATTCCTGGAGAATTCAGGCTATTTTTTTGTTCCTATAATCTTTTGAGAAGATACTGTTCATACTAAAGACACGAGTAGTACTATTGTCTATATTCAATTTAGTATACGTCTTATAGTTCGCTATTCAGACTATATCTTGAGCACCCAACACCGGCGCATATTCCTTCTCCATAAACTCTGCATCATTAGCACCAATCTTAAAAGATTGCATTGTTCACACATTACCAAAAACAGCATCTCTTACCTTACTCTTTCCTTCTCCTATATTACTTCCTGCATTAGAATCTAGCTGAGCAATATACTGGTGAGCCATCACTAAGTTAAGTCTATATTTTCTTGCCTCAGATAAGATATCTGCAAATGTATCAGTGACAAAGTTTTGGAACTCATCCACGTAAAGATAAAAATCCTTACGGTCCTTCTTGGCAATATTTTGTCTAGCCATTGCTGCATTGTAAATTTTTGATACAATAATCATACCAAGCAACTGTGCATTCATCTCACCAATCTTTCCTTTACTGAGGTTAATCAATAGTATCTTCTGATTGTTCATCACATCCTCAAAAGTGAAGGCAGATTTGGTTTGTCAGATGATATTTCTAATCAGTCTATTGGTATTAAACGAGACAAACTTAGAGGTAAAGTACGGAATGATTTCTTGTTTTTCTCTATCTCCCATAGAATTATATGTTTTTTCCCAGAAGTTTTTCACTACAGGATTTTTAACCTTCTTGGTTTTATACTCTCTGAATGCATCATCAGTAAACAAACGAGGAACATCCAGAATAGTTGGTCTATCCTCAAAGTCTTCCAAGAGAGTCAAACTTCCAAACTTAAAGTACTCTTGTATACGTGGACCAAAAATTTCTGGACCAAACATCTTGATGAACATCTCCGTTGCGTCATTTACCGTTCTATCGGCTTCATCTACTGAATTAATTTCATAGAGATTAAGACCCATCGGTCTATCCTCATTTCCAGCATCAAAATAGATGACATCCTTAGCTCTCTCTTTAGGTATGTATTCAAGCATCTCTTCTGCCAGGTCTCCATGAGGATCAATCAAGCAGATTCCATCTCCATTCCAGACATCTTGTCTAGCAAGAAATTGTAGATACACAGATTTACCTGTACCAGATTTTCCAATAACATAGTGATGTCTCGTCCTATCATCTCTTTTCATATAGACCGGTTTGAAAGAGTTTCTATAAATATTCACTCACAGCAAGACTCAGTCTTTGTAGAGTTTATATCCACGTACTTTCTTTTTCTTGATTCATTCTACCATCTTCTTCCCATCTTGCTCGATGATTTCTTTTCACTCTAATTGCTTCTGAGTAAATTTCTCAATAGGAAACAATTCTTTTTCTTCTACTATTTTTTCTCCCACTGATCGATCTCCTTCATAATCTTTGAGTATCTCTGATATCTTTCATTTCTTAAACGATTCAGCTACAATTCCACTCATGACATACCCATTATCTTCTTTGAATTCTGGAAGGTTATCTGGTGGTGCCAAAGTCTTATATTCAGCCCACTCAATAATAGGAGCACGGTTATAAATTCCATCAGGAAAGTGAAATAATGAGGTTAACTCATTCACACTAAAGATATTGTGTTTGAAGAAAAAACTTGGCAGGTGAAACATGGCAGCAAATTTCCACAATGGTTTCATGATACTACCAAAAACATCAGACAACCGTTCAGGATGATCTAATCAGTTATTGTATTCATGCGTATAGACATTGAATGTCCCAATCATATTATACACGTTATCAGTACATTCTTGTTTGGAATCTGATGAACTTATAATCAAAATTCCTGATTTGAACGCTTGATAAGTAGCTTCCTCACCTATAACATTCAATGCATCCTCCTCTGCTTTTACCATACGAACATATCCTCATCATTTATCTCCTCACTTTGACAATAATGACTCAGATGGTCACTTCACAAGAAAGCCAATAAATTTCCATGGCATAAGCAGATATTTCCACCGTGCAACACTCTCAACAGCAGAGTCATCTTGCTTATACAATGCGTCTGCAAATGCTTTTGCTTTTTTATTAAAACCATCACCTACAGGTTTGATAGGAATCACAATACTAAAAGTATCCTTACGAGGTACTTTTCCAATACTATCAATCACATTATTCAATGGATCATCGGGAGATTGTTTGAATACTCTAATAGGATATACTGAATCCTTCTCTGGCTGCATTGGTATAATTTCATAATGTTTTTTTGAAAACATACGAGGCTTTGGAATCGTCTCTATAGATGCATCTGCATATTGAGCAGAGATAGCACCTTCTAAAATATCTTTATATTCTGGATAAGTTCCTACAACAAAATACAACTGTCATTTCTCGAAATGAAGTATGAGAGTAACTTTAGGTTTATCAAAAAATGTATACAGGATTTTCTCAGATACAGACAACTCACCAAGTTTATGTAGATTAGTAAAGACTTGTGTCATTCTTCCAATTTTTTCATTCATATCCTTGGCAATTTCTTTTTGCTGATCACGATCAGACTTACTATCTCCTCTAGGGAGAATAACTTTCATGTACATGATCCTATGTGCATTCAACACATCGTAGAAAAACCTTGAGAGATATTTGATCAAGTATCGAATAATAAGAATCAGCACAATTCAACCGACAAACAATCACACTCGCTTCAATAGTCATTCCATGCTTCAGGCATTCATTGATGCCATCCACGATGTTGCTCACTCTATCACATCAGGTGCAGCGTGTGTAGCTCCTGTATCAGCTACTACCTCTGGAAGTGGACCTGGCTCTGGAGGGATAGTTCAATCAAATGACTCTACTACAATCTTCACCCTACTGATCGAAAAGTCAAAAAACTCTAAACATGTCTCCTTACTAGACTCTCGAGCACGATTCATCAATTGCGAAATATTATCCTGTAACCCAGGGTTTGTCTCAAAAGTAAATGCTAGTTGTTGGATACATTGTTCTCTATTCATCAATGTGAGTATCTTTAGGGTGCAATAAATTACTTGATTCAAGTATACATATTCAGCTCTGATCATACAAAAAAAGAGCAACAAACAACAGTAGAACATTGACTTATCTCAGACATATATATAGCATGCAAAAATCGAACTAAATAGTCATTGTTCTTGCAAAATTAGCACAGTTCACTATCTTGCTTGAAGAGAGACCAATTTTTGGTTGTTTTTTAGTCATTACACACAAGCATGTTATTTGATTTTCAGGCGTATATTGCTGACCTAAGAGAAAAAGCAGAGAAGAAACAAGTAGTAGAAAAATACGAAAAAGCATATGGACCTATCACAGGAACTATGAAAGATCAAATGCGATACAAGGAGTATGTTATCAATTTCAAAGAGCTTCCACTTATTGTACCAGAAGAACTAAAAGATGATTTTGATCGAGGTATTTTGACTAAAATGATCGCTGCATCATTCAGTAGTGAATGTCTTCTAGAAAAAAATGCAGAAAAAGAGATGTTGGATCTGGTAATTTCAGTAAAAAGTGGAGATCAAACAGTGGTAAAAAGACTTGGAGAACTATGGTCATTTCAAGTACTAAGATTGTATGAAATATACATCGAAGAACAGATGAATCTACAAGTACTTGTACATGATGATGAGAAAGAAAAAGCAGCTATCGTAGCACAAAGACAAGCAAGAATTCAAAAATGGAAGTTGATGATCGACAACCTAGATAAAGAAGAATTAATTGCAGCTGCAGAAGAAGAAAAAGCAAGTAAGCTCGATGATCTTATGGGTCAACTCTAAGCATATAAATAAACGCTACAAACGATAGAAAAAACCTCTCACTTTGAGAGGTTTTTTCTTACAAAAAGATTATGGACAATAAATAGTGAAAATGGTATGAAAAATCACTTTATTAACCTTCATTTTTATGAAGATATGAGTATCCGATAGAAACGAAAAAGATAAAATCATTGACCTTCACTGAATTGGGAAAATTATATCTCTGATGATAGATGAAGTAAATCCTCTTCTATTTAAATGCGAAGAATGATTTATTGAAACTGTGAATCAGGGGGAGAAGACGACACAGTAGAGGAATAAGAGGTGACTCTAGCTGAAGATAACCAATAGATAGCAACGCCATCACACTACTGTATCAAGTCAAATGATACAGGTATTTCTCATAGCACTTCGTAGACAAAAAACACATCTCATACTATACTAGGATCATATGTATTTATGATCTTTTTTTGTATCAGACAATGAATCTAGCTAACGAGCTATACCAAACACTCAATTATAATAACTCAGACAATCAAACACAGCATCTCTCTCCAAAAAAGAAATGGAATCGAATGATAGAGTTAAGAAACATTTCTCTCATTATGATTACAGTAACACTTGTGTCTCTTGCTGGTATTAACCTTGATGCTATCAAAGTATATGCTTCTGATCGACTAGGAATCACACAAGATATTATGCAGCTAGAGACAGACAAAGAGAACACTACGGTGATAAGTAGAGCAAAAAATGTACTTTCTGATCTAGATATTCAATCTATTGTAGAGAAACATGAAGTACAACAACTAGCCATTCATCCAGTAAAACCGATGAAATCAGTATTGAAACAAAAGATAAACAACTACAGTATGCCATTCAATACCCTACCACCAGTAAACAAAGTACTCATACCAGGGATCAATGTAGATGCACCTATCGTAGCTAACTTTAGTAAAACTCCTGAACAAGTCGAAACAGGAGACTTTGATGATCAGCTTAAAAATGGAGTTGCTCTATACCCAACGACACCAAATCCATGACAAAAAGGACATACGCTCCTCTTCTGACACTCTAGTAGTGAAGCTTGGAACCCAAGTAAGTATAATGCAGTTTTTGCTCAACTTCCAAACCTAGAAGCAGGAAATGAATTCTCAATCGTATGGAATGGTCAGCTTTATGAATACAGGATTGTAGAAAAAGATATCATTGTTCCCAAGGATATGCAAAAAACATTCAGCAAATGGGATACAAATCAAAAGAACTACCTAACGCTTATCACCTGTCGACCAATAGGTACAACACAAAAAAGAATGACTGTAACAGCGGAGCTTATAGAAAAAAAGACAGACAACTCTCTTGCACTCAATGATTAATTCACTTCACACTACCCTACTCATGAAAAAAGCATGTATTATCATTAGTCTCATCTTCCTAAGCATCCACTCTTTTGTTTTTGCTGCAGAGGCAGCAACAGAAGAGACAAGTGTGCAGAGCGTTCTCAAAGAAGCAAAAGGACTTTATACTGAACTCCAACTTATCAAGAACTCACGGGATGATGTTGTTGTTATGTTTGAGTGAGTAGAAAACACTTATTTTGAAATAACGAATCATGAACTATTAACAGTTTTGCATGATTCGTCCAAACAGATTAATGATATCATACAAGATATCAGGCAGCTCTCTCTTACGCAAGACATGCTCAAAGAAAGCAATCAAAGAGTCGTGACACTTAGAAAAGAGACACAACAAACACATGACGAAATCATACACTTGACAAGACTCCTCTATCAAATGGACAATGAATTCAACGATGATAGTATTTTTGAAGACATTAAACTATGGGTAAAAGCAGAGAATAGTATGCTAGCTACATCACAACAATGATATGTTGAACTTTTGATTGATACACTTGATGAATTAACAACTACTCTCATAAAACAAGAACAGGAGGAAGTCAGCATCCTCAAACAGACCTTCGCTCAAAAAGAAAAGTTGAAGCAGACAATTATAGGTCATCACAAACAACTAGACTCTATTGCAGGGAAAATAGAAGAGGTAGAAAAATTTATCAATCTTTATGAGGATAATAAAATTCAATTTGATAGAGAGATGCAGGAACTCTTCATTGGAAGAGAAGAAATAGAGGAAGAAATAGGAGATATACATCAACTTATTCACCAAGGTGATTTTTATCCTGAATGGGACTATGAATCTGCTAAAGAAAGATTATTCATGCTCATCGAAAGAGGAAGCGATCAATCCTATCCACTTTCTTGGCCATTGCTTCCCATTGAAAGCATCGATATGTATTTCGATGATGATAGATACTACCAACAACACAATGCAATCCACCAGTGAATCACACTTAGCTCAAGTATAGGTAATGCTCTGTATGCAAGCAACGACTGAGTAGTGATCAAGGCAACAAGTAATCCTGGTTGGTGAATAAATTGGATGCTCATAGAGCATGAAGATACAAGACTTACTGCCTACATAGACATTTATGAATCTGTTGTAAATGTTGGAGATGTAGTAAGAAGAGGTCAGGTCATCTGATTTGCATGAGGAAATACAAGCAGTACAAGCACAGCATTCGTCAAAGAATCTGCACAATTCACTTTTTTGGTAAGAGAAGTAAGTTGATATGTTGATCCACTCACACTATTAGATCTGAGTGTCATAAGCAACATTACTTCTATCCCTGCAGTGTTAGCATGGAAACAACAAATAGATTTTCAAAAGAGACCAATCGATTTGACAAGTATAACCTTTATGGAAGGAGAAACCCTTGAAGAAAGACAGCAAAGTTTCTTAGACATCTATGCAAGAGGCGTATACAGAAATCGTGACCTCTGGGAGGTTGCATGAGTCAACCATGAGATTGATACCACTTTCTCAATATGTATAGGTTTCGCTGAAAGTACACTAGGGAATCACCTTAGCACGGATAACAATATTGGTAATGTAGGAAATTTTGATGATCCTAGTATAAGAACGAAATTGTCTCACCCACTTGCATGAGTACAGGTGATATATGATACATTAGACAACTATCTCCTCGGAGACTACAATAGGATAGATGAGCTTAGTGGGTATGGAAATAGAAACAATGGACTACCAATTTATGCTAGCTCTCAATTCAATCGACAGAACAACGTATTGAAATGTTTGAGCATGATACACGGATATTACGTACCCGAAGACTATTCTTTCCGTACATGATTGCGTACTCAAGTAACAAACTCATTTCAAGTATGAGGTGAGCTAGGAACAAGAGAATAAGCTACTCGCCATAATGCAAAATAGAATCATAAATACTGTGATACTAAGTAGTAAACTACATAGTTCCTACTCTTTTCAAAAATTCTTATCATTGAGTACCGCAACAATCACAGCGGCAGGGACAGAAAGTAAGACTCAGACGACTCCAAAAATTCGTCATCCCAAGATAATACAAATGAAGATAAGCAGTGCACTTACACCCAAAACCTTGTTCATCACAACCGGAACCACTATAGTGTTTTCTGTTCGTTGGATCACAAAGAAAACAATACTCACAGAAATAAATCATCGCACACCATGAGAGATAGTTGCAACCAACAATGCAGGGATAGCTCATAGTAGCGGTCACAGATAAGGAATAATCTCAGTCACTCCTGCCATTACTGCTAGTAACTCCTTTTTGTCTATATCGATACCAAACGCATACAATATCCAAAATCCTACATAAGCTAACAACCCAACATAAATCATCAAGAATAATTGTCCTTTTAGCCATAGTTGAAGTTTGCTATAGATAGTAACTACTCTCTCATGTACATGAGCAACATCACTCTTACGTCTGCTGAATGATTTTACGATAAAGCGAAGCACTCACTCTTTCTCAATCGAGAAAAAAATAGCCAACACTACCACTAGTGATACTTGCCAAAGTGTTTGAGCAAATCATGTCGTTGCTTTTCGAGCAAACACAGAAAGATTACTCAACCAGCTTTCCCACGTTCAAATCAATGAATTTAATTGATTTTGAATACTAGTCACAAACGATGGATCACGGAAACTTTCTAACAAGCTTGTTTTGATAGCTCAAGGCAAGAAATTTCTAGTCTCAATAAAGCCCTCCCATCACAATTCTATAATATTAGCTTGCATATTTTGGAAAACTCATACCAACAATCATACCAGTTCTCACATTTGTATAACCACAAAAGGTATGACCATCATAATCGCCAGTACAAGGACAGTCAATCAAGTATAACAAAGCGCTAAACTCAATCCTCTCTTTAATCAAATTCTAAGAAAAAAACGTATAGGTCACTCTATCGCAACCGATATGATATATGATGCAAAAATCAACGTAAGGACAGAAAATGTTTCACGTAAGAAATACAGGACAATAACCGTCACAGCTCACACCACTCGAAATCTTACAACAGGAAAAGAATAACCTGATTCTTCTTTTTCGCTTATGACAGGATCAGTTTGGGCTTCAGCAGCAAGAGATTGATTATCTACTAATGTTTCTTCTGACTCTTTGTGGGAAATGAGACGGTTAGTAGCATTTCTTGCAGACTCACTCCAAGAATCTATTTTTTGACGAAATCAACGAAAAGAAAATTTCATAGTAGGTTATGATTTATTAAAACTTTTTTGTTTACGAATGAAGAGTTTTATATCTTCTAGTAACCATCTGCTTATGGTGGGGAATATAAGTTTCTTATCCCATTTTGCAACGAGTTGTAGCCACTTATCCTCTGACCTCTTATTTGGCCTAATAAAAAATCTATATTTTTTAGAAAGTAGTGTTTGTAGATTGTGGGTATCTACATCCTGGTAGAATCTTCTTCTCAACGAATTTCTTTTGGCAGCTGATTTAACAATGGCTTTGGGTACAAAAAAACCTCGCTGGCTATGTGGTATATTAGGATACTGGTGTACAAAAAAAATGCTAAAATAGCGTCCATGAACAACTAATCTTCTACGCAAAAGGAAATTCACAGTCTTTCAGGTAAGTTTATGAGTCTTAGGTAGCATCGTTAGTATTCTCTGCTAAAAAGTTATGAGTAATAATATCATATTCTCACTTCTTGATCTGTCAGAGCGAAAACTGACCAAAAGATACTCTCGTTAGTTTCAATACTCCGTATCACAGGGCTTTGAGTAGTCTTCTGATGTGTCTTTTCCTTCACTCTTTCAGGACTATGTGCAGAGTATGTGCATCACGATCAGGAGTTGAGATTTTCATACACTTCAACGTATCTACACCCGGAAGGTTTTTTTCTGGAGATACATTTCCGTTCCCATCTACTACCAATCACGCTAGTGCGCGTGGCGTATGTGATTGTTTCCATGGACGATCTATAGTCACAACATAGTGTTTTTCTCGTCCAAATGATGGATGTTGGAGTTTATTAACCAACTCACTTGAATCAGTGAGTAGCAACAATCAGTCACTCATCTTATCTAGTCTACCTACATAGTAGTATCAAGATAGCTCTTTAGGCAAGATCTGATAGATAGTATCATTGTGTGGATCATCTTTTGAAACAACATAACCCACTGGTTTGTGAAACAACAAAACTGTTTGCTCTGTAGTTGTCGATGGAGCATGCACTCATGAAACAACATACTCTGCACCTAGAACTTTCAAGACATCGCCATCATGGACTTCATGTTTAGAATTTTCGATACGATTTCCATTACACAATACTTGTCCTTCTTGAATGGCAGAAAAAGTTTTTCTTCTACTCATTCAGATAGTGTGTTGAATATACTTAAGTATGCGCATGAAAGATAACTGACAATAAATTTTTAACTGAGGATTATATAGGTTTCACCTCACCATGAGATAATAGCTGATTTATTGCATTAAAGATACGGAAACAATATACTTAGTACAACAAAAAAAGTTTACTTAATTCAAAAACAAAAAGATGGCAACAAAAAAACAAACAGAAAATGTACAAAAACTACAGCAAATGATCCAGTTTCTTTCCAACACACTTGCTAATATCGAAAATGATATAAAGAGAGTGCATAGTACGATCAAAAAACTAGAAAACTTTGATCCCTATGATGAAAAAGCTATCGAAAAAATGCAGGAATTACATCAAAGTACTATCACTAGTACGAACTTTGAACCAGCAGATGACGATGCAAATGTACTACATGGTGACTTCAACGGTCAACTCATGATTGGTGAAGACCAAAAGAAATATCCAGTACCATTGAACTATGCTAGTAAGACAAAACTCATCCCTGGAGACAAACTCAAACTTAGCATCAAAAAAGATGGTAAACTGATATACAAACTAGTAGAACCAGCAGAAAGAAAACACCAAAAAGCTATTCTTTCACTTGCTGATGACCAAAAACCAATAGCACTCACAGATGATCAACAGACATACTTTCTCAACCAAGCTGCAGTTTCATATTACAAAGGAACGCCAGGAGATGAGCTGTATATTGTTACCAATGCAAATGGTGAATGAGCATATGCTGCCATTGAAGCTGTGATCAAGCAATAAAATAGTTTTTACTAAACTAGATACATGAAATTACACTATAACGTTAAGGCAGCATGGAAACTACTAGGATTATTCATTGCATTAAATTTTTCTCGATTTTTTTGATCAAAGTTTGTAGTGTTTCTAGCGAATATCTGGGGAATCTCTAAACCAAAATTTCTTCCAGAGTTTATCAATGCAATCAGCCGAATCATCTTTCTTACTGTGGCTACACTCGTTATTTCGATCATACTATATTATCTCTACAAAGGGACTCTGAAGATTGTGAAAAGGATGACGAAATAACTTACTAGTTCTTTTTTCTTGAATTACTTACAACTTTCACTAGTTTCAGTGCTACTTGTCCTAGATAGTACTCTATTTCGGTAGAGAGGAAAGTCCTGACATCATACAAACGGTAATATCTAACAGATATTGGATCTCCGAGCAATCGGGCAAACGAAAGTGCCACAGAGATAAAACTATCATGTACGTGTACATGAGAAAGGTGAAACATGAAGGTGCATTATCTGATAATGCTACTTCTACTCAGTTTGCGAGGTCGTAAACGAGGGGCAAACCGTACCGGATGCAAGCATATCAGACACCTCTTATATTGATTGTCTAGAAAGCAGAGTTACTTTGAAATATTACTCAAAGATCTGTTCTCATATGATACTCTTTATACGAGGTGTCTGGGTTGTGCACGATATCGCTACAAGCGATCATAGACAAATACTATCTTCAACAGAATCAGGCTTATGGGATAAGTACTTAAAGAAATCAGGTTAGGGTATTAGCTCAGGGGTAGAGCAGCGGTCTCCAAAGCCGCGTGTCGTGGGTTCAAATCCCTCATACCCTGATTTTTTTTATTTAAAAAAACAACATCAACTTGAGTTACGTACTGTATAAAATACTTATAGTGACAAGAAAAAATTCAGTTCACAAAACATCATGTATAGCCAAGAAATAATCAACGCACAGATCCATGGGATAGCCATCGGTCTTAGTATAGCAGCACTAGTTATACTTCTCACACTAGGAGCAGATGATGTCTGGCAAAGAGTGAGCTATGCGATCTATGGATCTTCTCTCATCATTCTTTTTTCAATGTCGACGATATATCATAGCATATCTATCAATCCTCAAGCATCAAAAAAAATGAAAGATCTATTCCATAGATTAGATCATGCAGCTATCTACTTACTCATTGCTGGAACATATACACCGTTCACACTTGGAGTCATTAGATGATGACGAGGTTGGTCACTGTTTGGTGTGGTATGGTGATTAGCTATTATCTGAATAGTAACTAAACTGTTTTTTTTCAAAGAATGAAATCGTAAACTCTCAGCAATACTCTACATCATCATGTGATGGTTGTTTGTCATAGCACTACCTATTTTCTTCGCAAAAATTCCAACCTATGGTATGATGTGGCTCTTCATCTGATGAGGTATCTATACACTAGGAACATACTTCTACATTAACAGAAAAATCACCTATGCTCACGCCTTATGGCACCTCTTTGTCTTAGCTGGAAGCGTCTGTCACTTCTTGGGCATCTATTGGTATGTATAATCTGAAGGTAGTAACTAATATACTCATTGCTCGAAATCTCTTAGTCATATTCATCTGAAAGCCATAGTTCATTTACAGGAATGAGTGGATAATTATCTCATCAGAAACAGTTAACAACAACCTCATCAGTTTCTTTTCGAATTGCTTCATCAACTTCACATTGTTCATGCACCTTAATATAATTTCCTGCATAAAAATAATCATAAGTCACGTCAGTATATCATGCATATGCAACGGTAGTTCATAGCAATCTAATGGAGTTCCCATTTCTCTCTTGAATATCATTTATACAAACTTTATTAGTCCAATATGTTCCACTTTCTTTCCTTGATGCAAATCAACAATCTGCAGGGGCATCGATATTTGGGCTATAAATAAAGTGTTTTTCATCTAGTGATCTACATCACATTCAAATTGATAGATCATCTCACATACGCTTAGTAATTTCGTTATCAAACCAGTCTGTATCCGAATAATCACTAAACAATCCACATCAATCAAAACCATACTCTACTGTTGGATTCAAAGTAATAGAGCGCTTATGCAATGAGGCATAGTAGTTATCAGATATTCTTACGAGAAGATAACGCATTCTTGTATCTTTCTCTTGTTCATCGATCAAATCGGATAGTTTTTGAGTAATCGAAGCTCATACAGTAGCTTTTTCTCAATTTCTAATAATCGAGTCCGCTAGAACGGAGGTTTTTGTTTGTATGTGATCAATCAGCATTTCATCTTGTTCTGTTAATGTATAAGCTAGTCACATTGATGAAAAAAAAGTAAGAAAAAAAAGCAATCAGAGTACCTTCTTCATAGATCTACATACTAAGACAATAAAAGGGATTTCAGACTAATTAGTTTATACTGGGTTCATGATCATTCCGCCCAACAATATAGTCGAATAGTATTTTTTTTGCAAATTATAACACGATTATTATATAATAACCTGACAAACTATGAGTATAACACCAAGAAGAAGGCAAAAGAGAACAACTTTATTATAACATATATCATGCATATATGAATCATCTGATGATCATGACGTATAGGAAAAGAGATTATTATACAAGGTCTCAATGAGTGACACACGATAAGCACGCTCGTGAGAAATCCACCAAAAATAGAATCAGATATGGCACATAAAATAAACGTCTTACAATGAGATGGGACAAACAAAAAAGACATCAAAAAACTACTAAATACATGAATAGAGATTCTCATTCATACAGTTTCAGTATGATTTTTTCATGCCAAACCAACAGATATCTACTCTCGTGTCACAGAAGCAGTCATTTCAGCTCGATGAGTCAGTGATCACCATTGCAAACACTATATGGTGATGAGTTCATCAGGCACGCACCATGGTCGTTCACTACCATTTCCTTTTCAGTATGCATACGAGTATTTTCTAGGAGACGTGGCAGATGATAAAGAAAAAGAAGAATCTTTATTAGAAAAGTCCTCGCTTCCACGAACAGTCATAAAAGCCATAGTATTAAATAACAATGAAAAAATTGCGTACAAAACTACTCTCTTCGAAAACTATAGCCCATCAGTTTTCAGAACCATCTCAAGAAAAGCTATCGCACAAGCCTTCATAGAAATGATGTGAAAAAGAGAGAAGATGAAATCCAAAATCGTCATTTCATAAAGTGACAGACTAACCCACTATTCTCTTTCTCAGATTTCTCCTCTTTGACTTTCTTTTCTTTTCTGCAATACGCTTATATACAGCTCGTTTCGGGGGCTTGGTTTTTTTTCTAACAGCTTTCTCAGCAAAAGCAAATTTAACAATTTTAACAAATTTTTTATAAGTCTGTTCTTTATTAGCTTTTTGCGTTCTATGCACTGATGTATCTATTCTCAAGATTCACTCATCAGTAATATACTTACTATTTCTTTCGATGCACCTCTGCAAAAACGGCTGTGGCAAGATAGCTGATTGATGAATATCCCAAGATAATTGGACCTTTGTTTCAATCTTATTAATCTTCTGTCATCATGGTCATGAGGATTTAGCAAAAGATAATAGGATCTCCTTGTGTCGAATTTGCTTTATAAAACCATCCACCTTCTTCTTCCCATATCGATAGGACATTATTGTCACAGCTTTTTGATAAAATGCTTACTACTATTTCGGTACTTAAAAAACTTCATAATTGGCTCATCTCCATGAGAAGTATGTATCCATGGATATGGAATACATGAAACTCATGGCTCTCACAAAAAGCTTTTCTGAACTTCGCGATAGATTGGATCTCGTCTTTCATCGATAGATACATCAACTCACTGAGACAACAAATCATCTATACTAGTCTGATATGATCATATAACAAAAGGAACAGCATATTTTTCTGTATATGATCTAACAAAATCTATACGTTGCTGAGACCAAGGATGAGATTGAGTAAATGTCTCATCCAAAAGGACAATAGTGTACACATCATCTCAAAGCAAATCTTCATCTAATCTCCATGGAGTAAGTAGACGAACAGCACTCTTTCATTCGTACAAGTGGCTATCAAAAACATCCAATGTATCCAAAGGTGTAGTGAAAGAAAAAGAGACATCCTCCTCTTTTCGGTAAGCACTCTCACGATCCTCATCAAAAAGAAAAGAAGAAACGTCTTCATATGTTCACCTCAAATCCTCATCAACCATTCATGGTCGATATTTTTGAAGATTCTCTTCATTCATCATATATGCCTTGTTGGCAAAAGTACTATTGACCCATTGTCGACTAAGATGATTTGCAGACAATTCTCAATCTAGAAAGTGATAATATGTTCGGTCTGCCAACAATTTCCAATCTAACTTTGCCCAATGACAACACCAGCTTGCCAACCACATACGCTGATGATTGTGTAACCATCAAACTCACGTCATCTGTGTGATAATACTATTAACTCGATCAGTATGAGTTGTATGGTTAGCTAATGATGTGGCTAATAATTTTTTCTTAGTCACTCAGGTTTTATCATCTCGAACAGGAAGTGAAAGAAACTCATTACCATAATTCTTTTGTACCTGTAGAAAAAACTCTTTTCGCATCAATTCCATCAAAAATTTCTCTGCTTCTTTGATAGTATACCTAGACAATATCTGCTGCATACATTCCTTGGTTGAGATAATGCCATGAGTGATATAAGGGGACAATTGTGACACTCATCCATCTATATAGTTACGTGATTTTCAGTATCCCTGGGCATCAAATTTACTAAGGAAATCAATAATATCGTCCTTCTGCTTACACTGCATGAGATATACTAGAATCTAAAATTGTTTTCTTTGATCTACAATCAGCACTACAATAGCGTATATCTTCCCAACATTTTTCTCGTTTTTTACGTCGCGAAAAACTACGTCAGCAAACAACACAAATCTTTGAAGGCAATGATGACTTATTCCCTTTTCGTCACTTTTTTTTCATCTATTGTAAGAGTCACAAAGGAATAAAACCATGACTATCAAAATGCTTTTTTGCCCTATATCGTTGATCTTTATGCAATCATCGAGTATGGTGACGCTGACCTGTAGTAAAAGT
This sequence comes from bacterium, assembly GCA_020631605.1. Lineage (GTDB taxonomy): Bacteria > Patescibacteriota > Gracilibacteria > Absconditabacterales > Absconditicoccaceae > JAHDGZ01. Next base: position 29,048 of record JAHDGZ010000005.1, on the reverse strand, counting down.
AAGATGCTTCGCGTTGTTTCTCATAGACTCAGTAGAGGTATATTGCATAATAACATTATTGTCTGACATTACAGGAATGCCATCCATCGTAGTAATGATAAAGTACTGATTAGCTGTCTTTTGCATCTCTATCTAACGATATAATAAAATCATCTGTCTGCTTATCAATCAATGCACTATCAATTTTTTTAAGATGATTGATGATAAATGATTGCCTACCTTTAACAAAAGTCTCTTTATTCGTATCCACAAATTTTCGATACAGATAGTTCAAAGGACATGCGTTATCTCCATATTTTTCTTTTGGATTATAAGCACATCACTTACAGTAATTACTCATTTTGTTGACATAGTTAGCACTTGCCACGTAGGGCTTAGTAGCAAGTTTTCAACCATCAGCATACTGTGACATACCCAATACATTAGGTGTTACTACTCGTTCAAAAGCATCTGCATATTGTTCCCAAAATCGCTTATTTATATGATGAGGATTATATCATACCAACAAACAAAAATTACCTATGATCATAAGACGCTCGATATGATGAGAATATCATAATCTGTCTACTTTATCTAACACATGTGACATACATGTCATTTTTTTGACAGTCTCTGGCGCTTTATCAGGTTTCCAAAATCGATAAGGCAAATCTCTTGTATGATTAAAAAAATTTTGATCATAAATTTCATCTTTATAATAATGAAACCACTGATTCATATATTCTCTCCATCCCAAAATTTGACGAATACATCATTCTTTGTTGTTGATAGCAGAGTCAGCACTCTCGATAGCTACAATCACTTCCTCGGGAGTAAGCAGTCAAAAGTTTAGAGGAATACTAAGCAATGAGTGATAAACAAAATCACTAGTCGTATACATAGCATCTTCAAGTTCACCAAATCTATCAAGATGCTGATGGACAAAAAAATCAAGTAACAGCAAGGATTCTTGACGAGTAACTGGGATGTATGGTTGTAGTTCTTTTCCCCATAGAGCAATATCTTCTTGATAATACTCACATGCTTCTTGCCAAAATAGTGATTCTCAAAAACCTAGATGTGTAACATCTGTAAATGTTCTATCAAACTTTCTGTTCTCCTTATCATAATTTCGTTTTCACCCCTGTGGTTTATCGTCATCCATGAGGATGTCAGTTTTTTTTCTCATCCAACGATAAAAGGACTCCATCACAGGAGGTTCATCAAATGTTTGACTACATTCATTATAAGAAACAAGAAATTGAGTATTTGGTCTGATATCAAGAGTGATTCATCTATCACCAAGAGTTTTTTTTAATCTGTGCAAACGATGAGAAACATACGCCTCGCATGAATCCATCACTACAAGATATGTACAAGCATAGAGAGAGCAATAGTCAAAGAGAGATTCCTCTCGACTCTGACTCAAAAGAAAATCACCGTCTTTAGCAGAATCAACAAAAGCCTTTCAAGCAGCATAAGAAACTACTTTACTATAGATATTCAAAGAAATACTTCATGCAGAAGTCTTAGTCGAGATAGAAGAACAAGAATGAAGAACAAGAATACGCTCAACCTCATCAAACACATAATCATGATGAAGTTGGTTGTAAAGTATCCATTGAATCATAACAATATTGAAGACTAAAGTGAGCTGGTACAAACAATAGCAATCTATAGTAAAAATTCTAGATTAGATCAACAAAAAGAACAGTAATTTGCAAAAAATAGATTAGTTCACTATACAGTACTCATCATAATATCAATCATGATTTTTAAATGAGTTACAATTATGAAAAAACTAATTACCCTCCTCTGTCTACTCCTCTCGATTGGAACTGTAAGTATACAAGCTTATAGCGAACCCATCACAAAAGTAGGTGATAAACTCATCTCATTGTATGAGTCTACTCGTACAACCAAATGAGCAACAACTACTCAGCACCTCGTCAATAGGACTCATGACATCATAAATTCATATTATTACAAAGATGATCTAGTTTTTGAAGCACGTGAGCTACTTCAGTCTCTGCAACGTTATCTCATGGATGCAGGGTACTTTGACATGAATGGCATGAATTGGTATCATGATGACAATCTTTGAATACAATTACTAGTCCCGGATGTTACTAAGCGACGATGAAACGGTGAAGTATTGGATATTCAGATTGTGACAGAAAGAGAATCATCTCCCTACGGAGATGAAGGGAGTATTCATATAAAACCAATGTGAACTACTCTTGAGGAATTCCCTGCACGAAACATTCAGATCAAAAAAGTTGATCACAATCAAAAAGATGAAATGATAGATAGATTTATCAAAGAGCATTTTGGTGAATGATGCGCCTACGCCTGATCATTACATATGATTGAGTGAAAAGAGTATCAAACGGTTTCGATCACTGATGAATCAGTAGAAATCTATGGAGAATATGGTTGTATAATCAATTATATACAACACTTCAGGTACTATGAAGGGGAAACACATGATACTCTAGTTCAACGGTCTATTGGACATGATGCGAACTTTGGGATTGATCAACGTAGTTTCGACAGCACGATGTCTTATTCATTACAAATAGTAGAATAAGCAACCTCATAACTAAAACGAAAAACTCTCAAACATTGCACTATCAGATAGCTATCTAGATTATCTTCTTGCTAAACACATAATAATACGTAATAACGAGATGTAATTTTTTACCTTTTTTAACGATACAATATATGAAAACTAATTGGGGAGCAATCCTTTGATGAATCATTGTTCTAGCTTTAGCTTGGTATCTTCGACCACAACTTTCTACTTGATCTACTGCTATGCAGCAGCAAGTAATCGTTGATGATATGCAAGATGAACCAGCAGCAGTAGTAGAAAATGATGACACTGAAGAAGTGAAAGTTGAAGAACCTACAGCAGAAGTAGAAGAGGATGACGGAATCCCAGCATGGTACAAATATATGCAAGACAATGGATATAAAGGAAGTGATGTAGACTTCTCTGATTTTGATATGAACGAATTACTAACAAGATCTTCTGTAACTCCATACCTATGGCAGTACGCAAAGGTTAATGAAATGAACAAAGACAATGCTAACAAATGTGATTTTGATGATATTAGTTCATTAACACCTGACATGAAGACTTCTATTGATGTAGTATGTCAGTATGGTTTGATGAGAGGTACAAATGGAAGTTTCTTGCCAGAATCTTATATGAAAAAGTTTGAACTACTAACGGTTATCGTAAGGAGTAAGGTAGGAATGCTAGAAGAAACAAAAGATCCTTGGTACCAAGTATACGTAGATAAAGCAAACGAACTAGGAATCATCGGTGATGAAATCAATACAACTAACCGAAATGATTCTGTAACTACTAAAGAACTTGGACAACGACTCTACGGAAGTTCTCTTGTTGAATAAAAAAATAACTATTTCTATTTATCTCTTTTTTCACTTATCTTATGAGTATTCTGTTTATAGTATTGGCCATCGTATCACTAGCAATAGCATGTAGATGCGGAAAAGCTTTCTACAATTCATCTAAGTTTCGAGGTTTTGTATGAGTAGCTATCTTTAGTTTCTTGGCTGCATGGCTTTGACTCAAAGGAATCTTCTCTGAACTACGAGCTGGAAGACCTTCACGAGCACTATGGCGATGATTTATCATTTCAGCTATCTGGTTTGCAATTTGTCTTTTGTGTAACTGCAAAAAAGATGGATCATGTGGATGTTCTGGTGATTGTTCATCAACAAATTGTACATGCACAAAATGAAACTGCGCGTGCAAAGTTACCACTACTTCATCAAACACTAAAGCTAGTATGGTTACTCCTACTGCAGGAGGAAATAGTACTGATGATCTAAAAAAGATCGAAGGTATCGGTCCTGTACTAGAAAAACACCTACACAGCAATGGAATAAAAACATATGCTGATGTAGCAAATAGTGATCCAAAACAATTAAAATCAGTATTGGATCTAGAAGGTGAAAGATTCAGAGTACATCAAACAGATACTCGACCTCAACAAGCACTCCTCTGCCATGAAGGTAAGTGGGACGCACTCAAACAATGGCAAGATGATCTCAAATGAGGGAAAGTTGCATAATCGTTACTAGTAAAATACAGCATACCAAAGAAAAAAGAGGAAACTCTTTTTTCTTTTTTCTAATCAAAAAAAGATCGTACTATATCACTATCTGTCCAATCGGAGATTGCTCTTCTTGCAATCTTATAAAACATCATCATAGTGATTCTATTTACAAAGAATCATTTTCCCTATGTCCAAAAATCTTGTCATAGTTGAGTCTCCAGCTAAATGCAAAACAATCCAAAAATATCTCGGAAAGGATTATGAAGTGATGGCTTCTTATGGTCACATCTCGGATCTCGTTAAAAAAAACATGGGTATAGACATAGAAAACGATTTCAAGCCTACATACGAAATTAGTGCAGACAAGAAAAAAAATGTTTCAGCACTACGTAAGGCAGCAAAAGCAGCAGACAAGGTATGGATAGCGACGGATGAAGATCGTGAAGGAGAAGCAATAGGTTGGCATGTTGCCAATGCTCTCAAACTAGATATAGATAAAACAGCAAGAATTACTTTCCATGAAATTACTAAACCCGCATTAGAAGCAGCAATTCAGAATCCTCGCTTCTTGGATACAAACCTCATCAATGCACAACAAGCAAGAAGAATACTCGATCGTCTAGTATGATTTGAACTTTCTCCAGTCTTATGGAAAAAAATAAAAGGTTGACTAAGTGCCGGTAGAGTCCAATCCGTTGCGGTTAGATTGATTGTAGATAGGGAAAGAGAAATACAAAAATTTATCGCCAAAAGACCTTTCAAAATAGACGCAGAACTTCTTAAAGACAAGGCAAACTTCAAAGCTTCTACAGCACAAAAAATAAAGGAACAAGAAAAAGCTCATGATTTTCTCAAAGCCATAGAAACCAGTGAACTCACCGTAGAAAAAGTGGAAGATAAGCCACTCAAAAAAAGGCCATCGGCTCCTTTCACCACATCTACTCTTCAACAAGAAGCAAGTAGGAAGATAGGATCAAGCGTGGCTCAAACGATGCGTGTGGCACAAAAACTCTATGAAGCTGGACATATCACCTATATGAGAACTGACTCAGTTAATCTCTCAAAAACTGCACAGAACCAAGCAACCAAACTTATTACAGAAAAATGGGGAGCTGAGTATTCTAACCCTACATTCTACAAAGGAAAAAGTGCTAACGCACAAGAAGCACACGAATGTATCAGACCTACAGATTTCTTCAAAATGAGTGCTGGTGCTGATGCACAACAAAAAAGACTCTATGAACTTATCCGAAAAAGAACACTAGCTAGTCAAATGTCTCCAGCTACGGGAACAAAAACCAAAGCTAGTATCCTGGTATCAAACCACAAAACAAAATTGATAGCTGAGTGAGAAACTATTACTTTCCCATGATTTATTACTCTCTACCAAGAAAGTTCAGATGATGAACAAGATACAACAATAACAAAAAATCTCTTACCAGCATTGAGCAAATGAGATGTGATCCATTATAAAAACATCACAGCGACAGAAACTGTTGATCGTCATCCCCCAAGATACACTGAAGCTAGTTTAGTGAAGCAGCTTGAAAAAGAATGAATAGGTCGTCCGTCAACTTACGCACCCACCATCAATACTGTTCAAAGAAGATGATATGTTGTGCTTGAAGACAGACCAGGGACTCCTACAGATCTTACAGTAATATCACTATCTAGCAAAGGATTGAAGGAAGAAACTATTTCAAAAAATGTATGAGCTGAAAAACGTAAATTATTCCCTACAGATATAGGTCTTGTTGTAACAGATTTCTTAGTACAAAATTTCCCAAAAATAGTAGACTATAGCTTTACAGCAAATGTAGAAGAAGAATTTGATAATATAGCGCATGGTAAGATTGAATGGACTGCAATGCTTCACAAATTTTACAAACCATTTCACTCTCAAGTAACAACAATAGATGAGACCGCTGAAAGAGCCTCAGGAGAAAGGGCAATAGGAACAGATCCCGTATCAGGAAAACCTATCATTGCAAGAATTGGTAGATACTGACCTCTTGTGCAGATAGGAGATAGTGAAGATGAAGACAAAAAGTTTGCATCTATTAGAGGTGGTAAATCAATAGAAACTATCACATTAGAAGAAGCATTGGAATGCTTCAAGCTACCTAGACATCTGGGTGATCATGAAGGAAAAAAGGTAACTGCTTCTCTGGGAAGATTTGGTCCATATGTTAAACGAGATAGTACTTTTGCTTCATTGAAAAAGACTGAAGAATTCCCTGATGATGATCCTTATGAAGTTACATTTGAAAGAGCACTTGTACTAATCAAAGAGAAACAGAAGAAAGACAAAGAGAAGATGATTAATCAACGAGAACATGAATGAAAAAAGTACTCAATTCAAAAATGACGTCGATGAGCATTTCTCAAAGTAGGAAGAAAAAATATAAAGCTACCCAAAGAACGAAAAGAAAAAGCAGCTGAAATAACTCTAGAGCAATGTATCAAATGGGCAGAATAAAAAGCTCCATACATAATGAGCTATAGCTGTCACACAAATACTGATTAAACGTCTATTCATAGAGCTTTACATCTCTTTACGAACAAAACATGTTTCTCATCCCTTTTATAGTATTGGGTATTGTACAAATCATCAAGCTAGCAATCGATTATTCTAGTGGTCAAAAGATTGGAATTGAGCACCTTTTTTCTTCTGGTTGATTCCCATCTGTTCACAGCGCAATGTCTACTAGTGTTGTAACGTTATCCTTGTTGACTCATGGTCGAGACTCAACTATTTTTGCTGTAGCATTCACCTTTGCTTTTCTCTTGTGGTATGATGCAGTCAATGTAAGAATGGAAGCTGGAAAACACGCTATGCAAATCAATGTACTCAACAATGCATTAGAAAAAAAATGACCAACTGATAAAATAAAAAACCGAAAACTTAAAGAAAGAATAGGTCACTCTCCAAGTGAAGTGTTAGGATGAATTATTATCGGTATAGTGCTCACATTATTACTTTTCTGGCTCTATCAAACAGTAATGCCAATTTTCCTATAATCAAGCATTACCATCATTCATCCTATACTGTCACAAAAAAAATATGTTAGATCAAATTCCTCTTAAACAATCATATACAAAAAAAGGGAGCAAAAAGAAGCAAGCTCTACAAAAAAAGAAATTTAAAAGATCACTAGCAAAGCATAACAAAAAGCTCATCACTATTGCGATAATAGCTATGGCTTTAGTAGGACTTTCTATCACAAAGAACTATTTGTTAGATAGCAAAAAATATGAAATTCAGGAAATAATATTTCAAGAATTCGATAAAACTTTTGTCTCACAAGAGGTAGTGAATCACATTGATGAGCGAAGGGGAGAAAACTATTGGCTAACCAAGTGGAATTCTAAGCAAAAGGTCATAGACTCAATCCACGGCGACTGGATACAATCAGTTGAAATTATTGATTTTGAGGAAAATGTTCTCTACCTAGATGTGACATATAACAAACCTGATTTTGTCTTCTCAACAGCCAACAAACAATGGGGAAGCAAAAAAAAGTCAATACTACCTCTTTGAACGGGTCTAAACATAGCGACACCCACCTTTGAACTACCTTCATACCACTCATGAGATATACAGGGAATATTTCACAAAACTGATCTAGAAAAACTCACCCAACAATATGCCCTCTTACAAGAGATTAATCCTACTAAGGTAGAATTTCATCCATGAACTGATAAAATCATAGCTTTTGTCCAATGAGAAAAAATAGCACTCAATTTAGCGGAATCTTTTGAAGATCAACTAAACAAATACGCTCTTATTAAAAAATATTTTTCTTGAACTGTTATACGTGAATATGATCTCAGTAGTGCTCCTTATGCAATCATCAAGCAGTAACTATGTCGCTACCTGATGATAATTTTTTTGAAAGTATGCATGGAAGTGGTTAAAACATAGTAGATCTGTCATTGCAGAATTACCATGAAAATTATCATCAAATCAGAGATGTAGTGGGATGAGGAAAGCTGACAATTTTTGTGAAAATTCACGGTGAAACAGCTGAGTAAAAAATGGATAAGAAAGTCCTCCACCAACAAGAAGGAGTTTATCACATTCCTCTGAGATTCCACTGATTCGCTCAATAAGTTGCCTTATATAAAACAAGTAAACCTCTTCTAAAGACTGTATAAGATGTGTTTGTAGGCCATCACCTGATTCAATCGTATGAAAAAGCTCAGTTAATCATGCTTCTTGTATCATCCCAATAAGCTTACGTTTACCAAGATTAATAGTTTCTACACGTTGATACGTACCATCTTTCACATACACTAACTTGGCGAAATCATCATAGAGATAAAGCAACACAAAACGGTTATGTCATAGCGTAGATTTCACATAGTGAATAGTAGCCAAGGATGATGGCACTACTAGTAATGAGTCATGACTTCTTAATCTTTGTACTTGATCTGAGATGCTATGTTGGAGAAAAAATAACTGCAAATGAAAAGCTATCTCGCCACGCTGTCACAAGAGAAACTCTGAAGGCTTATTATTTACAGTAATATTATCTACAAAAAAACCTAATTGCTTAGCAGGAAATTGATCTAATTGTGTAAGATAATAATTATACTTCTCATCACAAAGCGCATAAAAATCACCTGCACTATAGGCTTTGTCATCAAGTGTATTATCTACATCATGAGAAAATGAAAGTACATGAAACCATGATTCATCAACAAGAAAATATGATTGCTCTCCTGATCAAAGGTGCTGAGGCAAAGAATCACTTATTCCTCATGGGCTTAAGCCATCATGATAGGAAAGATAACGCGATTTTTGATCATAACGAAGTTCATAAGTATACATGAATCTAGTAGCTACTTGTAGTATAAAGAAGAGAGACTGGCACCATCTACCAGAATACATTACTACAGATATACCCCTTCGTCTTCAAAAAACAACTTGTATATTCCAGCGAAATAGATACCCCTAATAGCTACATGGTCCCTTCGTTCAACGGATAGGACGCGCCTTTGCGGAGGGCGAAATCCAGGTTCGATTCCTGGAGGGACCAAATCCTACAATGATCTACAGATCATTTTTTTTATAACAAAAAAACATAAGCTCATAAGAGCCTATGTTCTTTAGAAAAAATATCCACTACTATGAAATAGATTTGATGGTTACTTCCTTTCTTGATCATGCAAGTCTCACTCTCACCTTTTCACCCACTTTTTTGTTTCTGATAGCTGTTCAAACTGGAGATTCGAAAGAAATCTTCAACGTATCCTCTACTGATACTTCTCATGATCAAACAATTTCTATCTTTTCAACCTTGCCATCATCGAATTCCACTTCCACAACAGAACCATATCATACAGTTGTTGATGCGGTTGTTTTTTTCTTTTTAATAATTTCTACATCTTGTAACAAAAGATCTATTTCAGAAATTCTTGCTTCAAGAAGATCCTTTCTAGCGAGAGCATCATCGTACTCAGCATTCTCAGAGATATCTCACTGTTCACTAGCTTCTGTAAGCTTTTTAATAACGTCAGGTAATTTCACATCTCTGAGCTCTGTTAGCTCATTGAATAACTTATCATATCACTGTTGGGTAAGATGTTGTTTTTTTGATGCTGCCATAATAGGTATCGTGTAAGAATAAATAATAGGGTAAGCTCTATACTGTCAAATCAGATAATTGCAATTTGAAGTGATCAAACGCATGATTTACCAAGTCATTAAGCTTCATAAATCATTCTCTAATATACACTGCGGGTTTTTTTCCACCTGAATAACGCAAAAAGAAAGATCAATTAAAAGTATTCTTATGCGTTCTTTCTATGGTCATCTTTATTTTAATTTCCATATCATCATCACGTGCGACAAGTTTTTGCAAGTAGACATCCATTTTTTGATCAATATTCTTCGTGACTAGATCATAGACGTCTTCTTTATCAGTTGTATCCCAATCACCAATAAATGTATACAATACTTTAAGTTGATCCATCTTCATAGTAAGTAAGCGATTAAAACGATAGTAGAAAAATAGAAAAAAAAAGGCAATTTGCAAATCCAAAGGTATATTACTCGCACAAGGAATCTACTTGTTGTTGGAACTCTAAGTAACGAGCATAATGTCTCGTCATATCAGTTTCAAATTCATCAAGAGAGAGACTATACAGTTCATCCCTTGTAGATCTCATAGTAGTTATCACTTCTGTTCATTCGCAGCTTGGAATATACACTACAGCTTGCATCAAATCATCGTAACGATTTTGTAACTGATGCTTATAACTTATGGTTGAAGATTCTCATCTCCAGATACCATAAAATCGAGCTTCTAGGTTAGTAAACATAATACTAAATCATGAGGTGATAGCTTCTTTTTCAGCCGGATGCTTAGTAAGATAGTTTCGTGAAATTCACAACAAGACTATCCCGATGATGAACTTAATGATCATAGCTGAAAGAGATCTTTCTTTATTCATTCTACTAGCACAACTAAAACATTTTGATCTGAATATCATATATAACCGCATAAGATGCGATTGCAAACCTAGCTCAAGCTTACAATGAGGATAGTTTTGCTGTTTGATCAGCAATAATCAACTTATTGAGTATATCTTCTAAGTCTCCGTTGAGGATTCATGCAATATTAGATCGAGACTCTTTGATACGATGATCAGTAACTCTATCTTGAGGAAAATTATATGTTCTTATCTTCTCTGATCTGTCTCCTGTTCAGATTTGACTTCATCTGAGATCTTTTTGTTCTGCATGCTGTTTATCTATTTCTGCCTGATAGAGTTTCGATTTGAGGATAACAAAAGCTTTTTCTTTGTTTTGCATTTGCGATTTACTATCAGCGATAGTAACTATAATTCCTGATGGGATATGACGCAATCTAACTCACGTTTGATTCTTGTTTGCATTTTGACCACCTGCAGATGATGCAGCAAACGTATCCATTTCTACTTCTTTGGCATCAAAATGAAAATCTACATCATCTACCTCTGGCATGATCGCAACAGTAACTGTTGAAGTATGAACTCTTCACTGGCTTTCTGTCTCTGGTATTCTCTGTACCCTATGTACACCACTTTCATATTTCATCAGTGAATAAACAGAGTCTCATGAAACACGGATGATCGCTAACTTTATTCATCATGAATCATTATCTTGTTGATCAACAATTTCTGTTTTCCATCATTTAGCTTGAGAATACATCATATATGATCTCAATATTTCTTGAGAAAAAAGACTAGATTCATTCCCTCAAGCTGCTGGTCTGATTTCTATAAATACATTTTTATCATCATTGGGGTCCTTAGGCAAGAGTGCAATTTTCAATGACTCTTCTAATAGAGGGATCTGTTCGTCTAAGACCTTATACTCCTCTTTCGCTAGCATAATCATTTCTTCATCCTCCGCATTGGCCATCATATGTTTTGCTTCTTCATAACCTTGCATTGCATCACGATAACTAACTGCTATCTCGTATCACTCTTTAAGTTTACTGATCTCTTTACTAAGTTTCGCATAATCTTCATGAGATAATCATTCTGCGTCATACAATTTTTTTTGCAAGGCATCATATTTTTGAATCAATGAAAGTGCACTTTCTAACATACGAGTAAACAAAAACTAATGGATAAAAAACTACTGAAATACTAATTAGTTAGAGATGATTGAAAAAATCTCTGAAATTTTGTTTATTGAAAACATCACTCCATGTGAATCCTCTTTGAACCCCAAAAGTTACATTTTCATAGAGTTGACGCTTGAAATGATAGACTCATTGTACCTCTACAGGTAAGTATGAAACCAACGGCGAACGAACAAATGATGAATCGAAACGTTGTCACAAAACAATAAATGGCACATCAGAAGAATAGATAGACATCAATGTATCACGAACTGATTCGTTTTGAGTATATTCTGATAACAATGAAACAAAACTCTCTTTGACGTACAGAGATGGGTTTACAGTTGGTGTCTCAGAACTAAATAATCAACTCAGGTCCTCTCTTAGACCGACATCTACGGTTCCTATAACAATATCATAATCAGTTGATGATATCTTTCACAAGAATTGATCATCATCTTGATATCAATTCCATGTGAAATAAGGATCTAAATCATTTTCAGCAATAATAGATTGCAATTTAGCAACAACACTTGAAGAGAGATCATCAACAAAATACACCACCTGTATTTTGTCTTCTTCCGCAATATTATCATCGTCTCAACCTAATGGTGATGTCAAGTAATATGTTTCGAATCATGCTATCTCTTCTCGTTTACCTGATTTTTCTGTTTGCACAGAGTAAGTATTACGTCATTCATTAAGATTCTTATTATACACTGAGAGACTATAAAAGAAGTCATCTTGTCATTTTTCAAATGTCTTGGGAGTATATGGTTCGCCATCATTGTGTACGACTCTGAGGCTCTGTAGTGATTGTCAAAGAGCAATTTCTACTGTCTTATATCAACGTACTTCTTCTAAAAAGTACACTTCACCATTGTTCTTAGCAAGATCAAGCTTCTGAGGCAATGCAGTAACATCAATTTTTTCTAAATCATATTTATCTAATGATATTGTGGGATTTTTTGCAATTAAGTATTTATCAACACTATCACCTTCTGACAAAAAAATATCAAATCCCAGATGATCTCTCTTTAAATAATCTTTATAACTCTCATCTGCATAAAACTCATGAAAAATAAGTCATCATAACGCTCTTTGAATTTTTGCAGAAAGTTTATCTGATTGTGTATTGAAGAACACCATAGCGTATTCTCTCAAAGGAACACTCATATGTGAGAAATCTGTTAGCGCAAGTCATTCACGATCAAAAGTTCCCCATGATACTAAATCATAGAAATCTGCAGATATATCATTCACCAGCTGCTTGTCCTCTCATCTCAATCCATCTAATAATTGCAACTGGTAACGAAGTAGATAGGTGTCATCACAATTAGAAAGATCAAAAACAAGATTAGAGTCATCTCACATTTGAGGATAGATACCTGCACAATCACTCCATACAGGGAGACGCAAATATGTATCTACATAATCATCGTATGTTACTCCTCCAAGAGACTGTGGTAGCACAAAGTGTGTAAAGAACACACGATTGTCTGGTGAAGATTCAGGAAAAACAACAGAGATATATCAATCTTCTTTACTCACAGAAACATCACTGAACGAGCGAAGATCCTGTCTATCCCAGACATTATCTACCAAAAGATAACGATAACTGAAGTAGACATCATCTAATGTGATTGGCTCATCATTTGACCACACCATACCTGTTGAAAGTGTAATAGTATAAGTCTTTTCATCATCTGAACTCACAGAACAAAGGTCCTCTTGGTAAATAAGTTTTCACTCGGAATCAAAATAGTAATCCAAACAAGAATCAAACAAGAATGTTTGATAGAATCTGTTAGACTCAGAAAAACTAGTATATGGCAAATAACTCAATGAGGTTTGATCATTGACGCCTTCAACGAATGTACCGGTTTTAGTATTCGTATCAGAAGAAACGAAACTGATATAACGGTAAGCAACATGAATTGTCAATATGACCCAAAAAATCAAGAGGCTATAACTCAAAAAACGCATTATTCAGCGGTAATTCATATGATTGAGAGAGTAGTGAAAAATAATTTATCCTCCTAAAAATGGAAGGAAAAGTGCAATTACTACGAATACAATTCCAGAAATCCAAGAAATTCTCTTGAGACTAGTTTCGAGAGATTTTTTGCTTCCGTAATCTCCTCCACTTGACACTCAACCTATTGCTACTCACAAACCACCTTTAGCGCTTTGAAGCAATACAGAGATAACAAAAACAACTCAACTTAACAACAAAAGAATAATCAATACAGCATTCATCAGAAACTATTAATCAAAAAGGTAAAATAAGTAGACAAAAACTTAGCTATATCAGCATTCATTGCAATCCAAACTCCTCTCTTTAGATAACTATACTGTAGCAGAAGAAGAAAGACTCTTGTGATATCAAAAATTGATTATAAAGATGTCCGACAGTATACTTAGAGTATCAAAAATTATTTATGACCAAAACACACAACATGAACCACATTTCTATCAACATCACAGACATGGATTTAGCCATTAGTAAAATTGAATCTCAGTGACACAAACTAATCTTGATGGCTTGAGCATCAGCATCAGGTAAATCATATTTTGCAAAAAAACTACAAAAGGCACTAGAGCAAAAATGAAAAAAAGTCATTTTGATAGGAAGTGACAATTACTACAGCAACGAAAGTGCCCTAAAATATGTATTGTATGGGACATTCGATCATCCTCACTTGATAGAATATGCTCAACTCCAAAAAGATCTACAACAATATTTTTCTACTGGTGTGATGAACCAACCTATCTATTCATTTGTAGAAAAGAGAACTATAGATCATCTCATCATAAACCAGGAGGCTGACTACGTTATTGTAGAAGGGATCTATACCATAAGTGAACTAGAGTGAATTCAGATTCCAAACACAAAAATATTCGTAGATTCTTCTGAGGAAGAACTCATTTTTCGTAGACTTATTAGAGATCAAGAAAGAGTTGCAGAACCAATGCATATGATCATTGAAAACTTATGAAAAGTTTTTCCTATGTGGAACATCTACGGATTTCATCAAAAAAATGATGCTGACATAATAATATACAATGACTATGAGATACTAGATCACAAGGGGACAAGATGTTCACATATAACTACGCATCAACTTCCTGAGTGAATAGGAGAATTAGATATGGAAAAAGAAATCAACAGTTTTCACTACTCAGATAACAATCCAGAAAATGGGGACATCATTGTTTCAGAAGTATATTACTGAGCAAACAAATTACTGCGTTATGTGCAAATCAGTAAGATCAAAGCAGGAACCAAAGATGAACAGCAAAGTATAGATATACGCCTCTATCAGCCAGGAATACTAACATCCATCCATACACTATTACAAACTGCCGGTATTCCTTTTAGACATCAGACAAATAGCGTAGAAAGAGTCTATCGCACGTCTCATGGAGAAAGAACATTCATGAAACATAATGGTCATGTGGTAGAAAAATGTCAGATATCTTAGAGAAAAACTATGATCAAAGCAACAGTGGCAAATCCTTATTCTCTTGAAGTAGTTGCATTTTTTCTTCTTGTGTCAATGTTCAATACTTAAGAACATATTGGAGGTAACGTTGCAGTTCTTGTCTGATTGTTTTGAAAATGAAAAGTAACTTAGTTTCATCAGAGTCGTAACTCTCCAGTTCGCTCTCCCATCGCAATCGCAATTGCTCTAATTCAGCTACTTGGCTCATATCCAACTGATCATGTGATCGTTGATACAAGAGTCATTCAGTCATGTGACTACTGATCTTCTTGATAAATCACACGAGAGATTCAAATGATTCTTGAGTTTTTCCACTCAGTGTACTAGTTGATCTCAGTAAAGATACAAGTAGCATTTCTGCATCTGGCTTATAGTCAGCCTCATTATCAGCTTGCATTTTACTCATTTCCCTTCTCAACAGTCTTCATTCTTTTCTAATATATTGTTTCAACTGAGCTTCTAGTACTTGCTTGCTCATACTAAGTTTCTCAGAAACAACATGAAGATAGTGATCTTGAATAGCTACATTAGTAACAAACACAAGAATACTCATAATTTCATCTAACAATCTCTTCTTATCTACAGGACTAGTAAGATCATACGTGGTCATCAATTTGTCCATCACATAACTCAGCCCATCAATCTTGTTCTCAATCATAGTATCCACAACAGATACTCCATCAGTATCTGCTTTTATGTTCTGAAATGCATTTGCTGCATCATCCAAGTCCTTAAAATCTCATTCTGGCAATACTAAAACTGCCGGAAAAACATCGTATTTATAAGCAACCTTCAAGGCTCTCTTAGTCGCCTCAAATCATGCTTTATCTTGATCAAAAAGTAGATACACATGTTCTGTATACCTTTTAAGTAGCTTAAAATGACCATCTGTTAGCGATGTTCAACACGTCGCCACAGCATTATCATAGCCCAAACGAGACATAGCAATGACATCCATATATCATTCTACTACTGCAACAAAATCATGTTTCTTGATACCTTTTTTCACAAAATTGAGGCCATACAAGACATGAGATTTATCATAGACAGTTGTATCCGTTGTATTAACATACTTTGGTTGTTGATCATCTTTCATCGCACGTCAACCGAATCAAATAACATTTCCCATATGATCTCGAATAGGGAAAATAATTCTATTACGGAAAAAGGCATATTGTTCAGATGAATGACTACGTTTTGCCAATGATCATTGCTGCAATTCATCATCTTTATATCACTGTTTTTTCAAAAACTGTAATATATCATAATATGAATCAGGTGCATATCAAATACTAAACTTTTTCACTATTTCAGGAGAAAGTTTTCTTTTGTTTTTAAGGTAATCAATTGCTTCTGGGCTATTTTTAAGTTGTTGGGTAAAGTATTTAGTCACAACTGAGTTCAAGCGCTTGAGTCTGTCTTTTCGTTCTTCTTCTTTTTTATCAAACACAACATTTTCAAATTTGGACATATCTACCCCAGCGTCCTTTGCTAGAATTTTTGCTGCATCAATAAAATCTACATTATCAATTTTTTTAACGAACGTTATTGCGTCTCATCACTCACCACATCAGAAACACTTGAAAATTTGTTTTTGTGGAGACACAACAAAAGATGGCGTCTTTTCTCCATGAAATGGACATAGTCACTTATAATTGCTTCATGCACGTTGGAGAGCCATATAACGGCCTATCACATCCACAATGTCCAATCAATCTAGTATATCTTCTGCAAGAGTCATACAGCATCTCTATATAAACATTGATAACAGATTATATAACATATTCAAAAAAACCAGCTCTAGTGAGTAGAAAGACAATGAGCAAGAAAATTTTTAAGCAGGATATATCATTCTGATTCATCAACAAAGAGCTCAGGGTGAAATTGCGTTCAATACAAAAGTTTATCTGGATCCTTGATAACCTCTATTCAATAATCTGATCTAGCTAGAACTTCAAGGTTTTCTATCTGCTGCACAGATCGTCTATGCGCCTCAGCAACTTGTATGATAGATCACGTGATTCAATCAAAAATCATATCTTGTTTCACTATTTCTACAGGAAAGACACCTTTCACTTTTTCCCCTATCCATAACATATGGCTACCATACGCAGCACAAATAATCTGAAATCACAAACAGATACCAAATAATGGTATAGAACAATGTTTCACAAGTTCAATTTCTTGTTGGTACACATCATGATGATTTTCCACAGAAAAATCATGTCCTCAGGTCAGAATGACTGCGTCATATTCGTCTATATGCAACGAAGAAAGAGAGTGATAATCAACAAATAAAACTCTATGAGCATCCAACAATCATCAAAGTTTTTTCAAGTGGGTCGAATGATTATCTACTACGAGTATATGAGACACGATACACCGAACAATCAAGTAAAAGGAGGCAATTGCTTACCAAGAAAAAGAGAGTTCAGAACTATCAATACCATATTCTTTCATATCGATGAAACCTTCAGTCACAATGATTCCTTCATTCTCTAAGGCTTCTATTTGCCTATATCACTTGTCTCATAACTTCAGCGAGCTAACAAATCACTTTTTATTAACCACTCTTCGCCAAGGAAGTTTTTCTCGTTCTCACTCTGGCAATCAGGAAAGCATCCATCAAACAACTCTTGCAGTAATAGGTCTTCACAGCATTCTCGCAACAACTTTTGCAATCTCTCCATAATTTGTGACTTTTTTTTCTGGTATCCGATTCACAACTTCTATCATTGCCTCTTGAACTTCTCAAGCCATTGTCCTCTTTGTTTTCTAAAAATACTCAGTGTCGACTATGAGTCCTTTTTTCATCGTCTCCATTTCAATTCTCCATCCGTATACTTTTCAGCCAATCGACTGAAACCAAAAACCAAAAAAAGAGCATCAAAAAGAAATCTCACAAGTTCAACGGTAACAGGACCTTGATCATTAAGCAGGTTATTGCTCCGTGAGGAAAGCATCAAAAGAGCTACAATGACTAACGTCATTAACCACCCTTGCCATGAAATCGGGGTAAATCATCGACCATATGTTTTGGGAACAAATCGATATTTTTTTTCGCTTTTCATTGTTTTGAAAAAGAAAAAGAATAAACAAAGAGACAATAAGAATATTCGGCTTGATAACAATATTTTCGGCTCATAGTTTTACACTACATACTACCAATGATTTTTTGATTAGCACCAATGGATGGGATAACCAACCTACCGTATCGTACTATAGTTGAAGAAGTTTTTGAACAGTTTTGAACTACTGGGAAACTACGAACACGAACTGAATTCATGAATGTAAACTGATATATGATACAACCACAAAGGTTAGTACATCACTTAATATTTCATGACCAGGAAAAAAAACTTATTGCTCAAATTTACGGTTGAGTGAGAGAGACACTTGTCCAGACCGCTATTGATATTGAAAAAAAATATCCTGAATTTATGGGGATAGAGCTCAATATTGGTTGCCCATCACCCAAGGTCATGTCATGTGGTTGAGGTTCAGGAATGATGAGAGAAAAAGAGCGTACTTTGTCTATTATCAAAGAGATAAGTGAATCTGTTTCTTGTCCATTTTCAATCAAAGTGAGAACATGAATCAATGAAGATGATAAACAAGATCGATACAATATTCTACTGCAAGCTGCACCCTATGTACACTGCATCTCTATTCATGGAAGAACTATCAAACAAGGACACTCTGGTGAAGTAGACTGGGAATACATTCGTAAGTTCAAAGAAGATGTAGGAGATACATGTATTGTCATTGGAAATGGTGGAATAAAATCATTTGAAGAAGCAGAAAAAAGAGTCAAAGAAAACAAGATCGATGGAGCAATGATTGCACAAGCTGCTATCGCCAATCCATGGATATTCACACCACATACACCAAGTATCAAAGAACGTTATGATGTCATCAAAAGACACTTATATCTCAGCACTGCATACCAGTTGTGGTCACAAGAGTCTGTGCCAGAAAACACTGATGACTTATCATCCAACAAGGCATATCTCCATGCCTTCAAAAAATACGATCCCAACTCTGATGAATCATTCGAATTTCCTCCACTCTCTCGTCACTCATACAAGGTACAGATGCCTACAAAGGATATGATTGAAAAGAAAATAACAGAAATTAGTTCTCTGACTGTAGGTAAGTTACATAGTGTAATAGAATTTCGTAAGTACCTCTTCAATTACATCAAGGGACTACCGTGATCAAAAGATCTTAAAACACAAGTTGCTTCTATTAATGATTTCGAAACACTTGAATCAGCAATAGATACATATTTTACACAACTCCTCACTCATGAGTAAAGAACTAATTGATATGATGAAAAAAGCCTGAGAAATAATCCAGGAAATAAAAAAAGAAGGGATTGAAGTATCTATGAAATGAGATTCATGAACAGGAGCTGACTATCTTACTAAAGCTGACTTAGCAGTTGACGCGTATATTATTGGCTATCTCAAAGAACACTATCCAGAAGATCAAATTCTTACTGAAGAAACAGCAGAAAAGGAACAAGAATTTAATCGAAACAAAACAATATGGATAGTAGATCCAATAGATGGTACCATGAATTTTTCTAATGGCGATGATAAATATGGGATTCTTCTAGGTAGATACAAAAATGGTGAACCTGAATTATGAATATCATATTTTCCAGAAAAAAACATCCTTCTTTTCGCACAAAAGGGGAAATGAGTATATCTAAATAACAACAAGCTGGAAAGAAAAATCAAAGCAGAACCAGTATTTCAAATTTCAAGACCTCAAGATATTGGTGTAAACTTTGAGAATAACATATACGAGAACAAGGCTGGGACAAAGATATCTGGCATCAAGAGTTATCATACAGTGGGTCGAAGTATTGTGCAGATCATAGTATGAAATCTCTCAGCCTGCTGATGATTTAGGCCTTGGGGGAAACGAGACTTCTGCGCATGACAAGTTGCATTAAATGAATTAGGACTTACCACCACCGATGGAAATGGCAAGCCTCTTAATTACTCAGTTGCTGATAATAACCATATTCGAGCCAATGGATGTGTTGTATGAGAACCAGCATCTCACAAAAAACTAGTTGATTTCTTAGGAAATAAATAAGATATTTACACATTGCATACATACATGATTATTCAAGAAATGTACAATCATTTTAAACTGCCCTACATACTCCAGAGGCACATGTATAGGGTTGCTGCCATAGGTAGCTATATACTAGCACATGGAGATGAAACAATCAATGAGATTGATCATCAAGAAATAATCAAAGCACTGCTTGTACATGACCTAGGGAATGTAGTAAAATTTAGATATCATGAGCACTTCTCTGAGGATTCACTACTACCCTATACATTAGAAGAGTCAAAAGAGATGCAACAAGAACTACGTGCACAATACGGTGAAGATGACCATACGGCCACAAAAAACATGCTTCTAGAAATTGGTGTACAACAAAAAATTATTGAACTAACAAGTTATATTGGTCTTTCTCTGATCGGAAAAGATCTAAACATGAGGAGAATAATCATCAACTACGCTGATTTGAGAGTAGCACCTCAGTGAATTGTTAGTCTCTCAGAGAGACTAGACGATGTCGAGAAGAGATACGCACCCATATGGAAACTAAGTACAGAAAAAATGCATAAGATCAGAGAAACAATGTCTAGAGAAGAAACTACACTCTTCAATCATCTAACGATTGAACCAATAGACATAAAAGCTACAACTATCGAAGAAATCATTCCGACACTTCATACTATAAACATCTAGTGATGGCATATGAACAATTTCCAGCATCTCTCACTGCTTCACAAAAAGATGTTTTTCTTATTGATATGAAAACTGAGCAACATCCATATTTTTCTGAGCTCATGATTAGAGGAATCAATAAAACGCTACGTCAATGATGATCCGTGTGGATTATTTGTAACAAAAACTCATATGCAAAAGGGCTTATTTGTGATTCATGCTGATATATCCCTCAATGCAAAAACTGCGATATTACTATATCCTATCACAAGCCTTGAGAAGGAGATGATTTTGGAATGTGTCACATTTGTAAATCGTACTATAAATTTTCAACGAACTGCTCTCAGTGTGCAAAAGGAAAAATGAAGACATACGGACTAGGTATTCAACAAATCCAAGAATATATCCTCAAAACGTATAAGACACAGCCACTCATCATCAATTCTGCAAGTGCAAATTCTCTACCAAAAGTCAAAAGAATAGAAGAAAAAGCCATCACAAACAAAATATACCTTTCCACCTCTCTAGCTACTACTGCACCATTTTTATGATGAGAAAGTCCATGATTGACTATTTTGCTTGATGCAGATAACCCACTTATCTTACCTGACTATCAAGCACAATCAAACTGCTTCCACCTGATCAATGATACTATCATGCAATCACCTCATCAGACGATTCTTGTGCAAACAAAAAAAAATGATCATCCCACGATCAGATTAGCATGTAAAGGAGCTATAGAAGAATTCACCAAAAGCGATACCGAGCGAAAACAACAACATCATTATCCACCATTTGGAGATATCTGTGTGCTGATGTATAAAAATGAAATCGAACAAAATGTTTTCAGCACTATAAATAAACTCTACCAAGAACTTACCTATCTCAAAGAACGTCATCCAAATCAAGAACAAGAAACAGTAATTATTTATGCAACTCCCCCACTTATCTACAAAGCATATAACAAATATCGTTATCACATCATCATCAGAGGGAAAAACATTAGAGAATTTGTTGAGAATGCCTTTGTGAAGCTAGAAATAAACAAAAGATGATTCAAAATAGATCGACAAGCAAAAGAGATAATTTAACATATGTCAAACACTTGTACTAGAAAATAACTAAAGACTATTCTCTCTACCAAAAAAGGGGCTCATTTTTGCAGTAGTTGGGGTATTTCACTATAATTAAGGAAATTATTTCTCACCTTTTCTATGGCGAAAGAAACAAAAAAACAAAACACACAAATACCAAGTAGCACAAATGAAGCCAAAAACGTGTCTGTCACTGAGAAATCAGCAGATCGATTTGAGCGTTTTGTAAAACAACTCATTCCCGTACAACACGACCATACAGCAAAGAAAAAAAGTAAAGTAGAAAGTAAAAAAATGCCATCAGAAGAAAAAAAGACAAACAATAACAAAAATAAGAGAAAGAAAGCAGCTACAAAAAATTCAATGTGATTCATCGATCGCTTAGTGTCGAAGGTATTCATGATAGCACCAAAAGACGAAGTGAAGGACACGGTACAATCAATCAAGACAGAAAAAAATACAGAAGAGGGACAAGAAACAAAAAAAGCACCCAAAACAGAAAACAAAAAGATAAAAAGCTTATCTTTGCGTAAACAAGTACAATACCTATTAAATCTACCTGATAACGAGTACTCTGATGACAAACTCACATCTCAGCTAAGAACATTTATTCAAGATACAGAAAATCATTATAACACGATACTCAAAGATTTTAAAACTCATATTGCACCGTCTTTTTGGGAGGTAAAACCTACCTCCTTTAGAATTTCCTGAATACTTGGGAAAACATATTATACTCATAGCTATCCTTCTTATATGGATGCGCTATGGACAAGAGATATATTAGACTATCATGGGAAACGAGACTTGAGCATTTTTATCTATCCTGAAGATGATAGTAGAATAAAATCCACACTCAAACAAAGGTCTACACAGCTCAAGGCAGAAATAAATGATGCACTAGCTAAAGGAATCACACTTGATACAGAAGTCCAGGTACAGTATCAGGATGTTGAAATGATAAGACAGAAACTAGCAACCCACGAAGAGAGATACTTCGAAACAGGGATGTATATGACCATCTATGAGCAAGAAGAAGAAAAAATAAGAGAATCGAGTAAGAAAATTGAACAAAAATTAGCGTGATTAAGTCTAAGAACCAAACCCGCAACATTTAGAATGGATGACGGTTTAGTTAGTTCTTTGCCACTATGCATTGACAACTTAGGAATCACAAGAAGCACAATAACTTCGTCATTAGCAGGTAGTTTCCCCTTTATCTCACAAGATATCATACACAAAACAGGAATTCTCTACGGGGTTAACTTACACACGTGAGGGCTGATAGTTTTTGATAGATTCAATAGCAAGCTACCTAATATGAATAGTGTAGTGCTTGCTACTTCTGGTGCTGGTAAATCTTTTGCAGTGAAATTAGAAATACTAAGATATCTATTGAATGGAATAGACATCATCGTCATTGATCCAGAAAATGAGTATAAATCACTCATAGAAAAGGTATGAGGAACATATATAAATGTAGCAACTAGCTCACAACAATATATCAACCCTTTTGATCTTCCACCAGCTATAGAAGATATAGATTATCAGGAAGGTGATTTATTGAGATCACAAATATCTCAGCTTTTATGATTGATGAACATCATATTAGGAAAACTATCTCCAAGAGATGAAGCTGTAATGGACAAAGCACTCCAGAACACTTACTCTCTCAAATGAATCACGCTAACACAAAAAGAATATAATCCAAATAACACACCAACCATGGAAGACCTTCTGCAGGTGCTTGAATGAATGGAATGATGAGAAGAACTAGCACTAAAATTAAGTAAATATGTATCAGGAACCTTTGGAAAAATTTTCAACAACCTTACCAATATAAATATCAACGATAGACTCACGATTTTTAGTATAAGAGATCTAGATGATGCACTCAAAACTCCTGCTATGTACAATATTCTGAATTTCATCTGGACAGAAGTAAGAGCAAACAAAAAGCCTAGACTTATTATTTGTGATGAGGCATGGATTCTTTTACAAAATGACATCTCAGCAAACTTCCTCTATGGATTAACAAAAAGAGCAAGAAAATATCAACTGTGAATTACTACTATTACACAAGATATTGAAGACCTGATTAGAAGTCCTTACGGAAAACCTATTGTATCCAATGCAAGTATGCAATTACTACTAAAACAATCGACGTCTTCTATTAAAACTCTCGAAGAGGTGGTATGATTATCAGAAGCAGAAAAACAAAGACTTGTTGCTTCTTGAATAGGAGAATGATTAATGTTTGTATGAGGCCAACATGTCGCTGTCAAAATACTAGCATCTCAGGAAGAAAAGAACTTTATTGATGGAAAATAAATAATGAATCCAAAGCTACTACTCTCTTTCACTTCACTATACTTCTTTGCTCCTCTTGTAGGTAATCTTTTAAACAAGGCTAATTTCAATCTTGATCAAAAAGACAAAGAACAAGTCTTTGGTTATATCAAATTAGGATATATTAATATATGATTTCTACTATTATATATTACAACTGTGCTCATCAGAGTTGCAAAAAACATTGAATGGATTAAGCGAGTAGGTTTTGTATCAGTAGCAATCATCATTCTCATACTAGTATGATGAACCATAGCTATAGCAAGCAACAAACAGTTACTGAGTTCTACACAATGAATTCAACACAAAGACATGATGGCAAAAAGTTTTATACCATGATACAACATCTATTTATGGTACAAAATTCATCGTTTTCACCAACCATATCGATGGCTAAAGGAATCTCTCTTACGATGGGGACTTTATATCATCCTCACCATAATTGATCCTACAAACATCACTTCTATCGCGACAATTACTCTCATTCTTATCAGAGTTAGCACACTCATTGCATGAATTGATCTCATACCCAACACAACAAAACAACAAATAAATAAAAGTTTTATACAGCATCCCGAAGAACTATGGTCATATGTTCAGGCATGATGGGATTATCTCTTTCTCAAAAAAAAATATACACAACGTGTCAAAGACCTACATAACTATTACCAACAAGAAAAAGACATGAAATGACATCAACTAGTTTCATACAGCATCCTTGGAATCATCATAGCTCTTCTACTATTTTGATCTATTAGATCATACCTCACAGAGAGTAGCAAGATATTTGATATCATCGCATATGGATTAGTGGCAACAAAGTACATAGTTCATGTGTCACTAAAAAAGTGACCAATATTACCACTAATAGATAGTATTATACAACCAATCATGAAACTTTTTTTTAGCACACAAAAATCCAAATGATAAAAAAGATAGTCACTACACTGATCGTATCATTAGTTTGTGTCTTGCCTAGTATTTTGTTAGCAAGCAATGACAATTTTAAAGATGATCTACAGAACTCATTAGGAGACATAAGCAATAACTTACAGCAAACCACGCCATGAGATACAAGTCTTGTTAGTGGAGAATGAATTCAAGGAATTCTCGTCTATGTAGCACAAGATATTATTATTCCATTGATGATTATTGTAGGTATAATAGTAGCAATTTTTTGATTCTATCAAATGTTTTTTTCCAATGCTGAAGATTCAGTATCGAAGGGATCTAGAATACTTCTTTGGTGAGTAGTAGGGATCCTCATAATGTTTAGTGCAAGATATCTTGTTATTACATTGGTTGGTACAGATTGAACAACATGATTCTTAGCTGATGGTGAATTTTCATGAATAGATTTTGTCAGAAACATTTACGATAATCTTGTCTATCCTCTCTTAAAAATAGCACTCTATCTCGTTATTGGTATTCTCTTTGTCATATTGCTGAGTCGTGTTATCTCATTCGTTTTTTCTTCTAGTGAAGAGGCACAAAAAAAGAGCGTTACTATCATCATACGAAACACGGTATGAATACTAGTTATCTTAGCGGCAAAACAAATAGTAGAAGCTGTTTTTGGTACAAGAGAAGACATTCTCAATGATCCACTCACTACTTGATCCAATGCAACAGGATCATTAACACAGTGAGCAGATGGCTTCTTAGGAATCATATTCGAAATAATTAACTGGGCACTAGGACTGATAGCTTTTGTGATTCTAATAATCATACTTGTGCAGTGATATAAACTGTTGGTGAATCCAGATTCACCAGACAACATCAAATGAATTGGAAAAAGTCTTGGTTATGTATTCTTGTGATTAGTGGTTATTGGTTGAGGATATCTGATCGTAAATCTCTTGCTTGTACAATAAGTTAAGAGTTTATCATAAACAAAAAATCTTCCCACATGGGAAGATTTTTTGCTAACTATAGAAGCTCTAACTATTTCTTGTTGAAGAAAATATTGAAGAGAAGAATAGCACCCAATAGTAGGATAACTCCCCAAACAAACTCCCATAATTCTCTGAGAGACCAGATCAGTAAGATTATTCCAATAAGGAAAAATACGTAATCCTGAGCATCACGATTCTTAAAACTTCATAAGAACCTTTCCCAGATACCTTCTGCATTCTCTTTAGTAGCAAATCCCATTACTTTTTCTACTCCTTCGTCTACAATGTTTTTTTCTACTGTTTTCTTAACTGTTTTTTTAGCTGGCATGATAGCAACCATATCGAATAAAAAGCGTTAACTGGAGTCTACAAGAGTTATTGACAATTGCAATACACTACTACTCAATCACTCACAGTATAATTTGACAAAAAGAAAAAACCCTTCATATTACTATAAAGGGTTTTTTTTATAATAATCTATTCCTATTTTTTTAGATTATCTCTAATTTCAGTCAATAGATCGATTTCTGAAGGTCCAGCAGGAGCTTCTTCTTCAGCTCTCTTCATCTTGTTGATTCATTTGATTACCATAAATACAGCAAATGCAAGTAACAAGAATGCGATCAAAGCGTTGATGAATGATCCATATGCCAACACTGAAGCTCAAGCTTCACGAGCTGCTTCCACACTAGTGAAATCACCTTCACCTGAAAGGATTACAAACAAGTTAGCAAAATCTGGTAATTTGAATATTCCAGAAACTACAGGCATGATAACATCATCTACAAGAGATTTGATAACTGTACCAAATGCTCAACCAATAATAATACCTACTGCCATGTCTACCATGTTACCTTTGATAGCAAATTCTTTGAATTCTTTCATCATTCACATTAGTATAATCTATATAACAGGATAAATACAAAAAATGTAGGAAAAAAAGATCAAATGTCAAAAATCTATCATTGACAATAGAAATTTTATATACAAGAAATTCAAGAAACAAGAAACTGCGACAAAGAAATAAGTCACTTCACACAAAGAATGCGGCAGTATCTACTAACGCAATGGGTTATAAATTTGTCTCAGTAGTATCGGAGAGCCATTTTTCTACTAGATCTACATAGTCATGTGGCGGTCTCAATCATCTCATTTGTTCTACAGGTTGTCAGTTTTTGAACATGATGATCGTTGGCATCGAAGAAACTCAAAACTTCTGAGTAAGTGTAGGTTGTTGATCAACATTAACCTTTCCAATAAGTGCCTTACCATCAAACTTTTCAGCAAGATGTGGCATCAGTTTACCCAAAACCTTACATGGACCACACCAGTCTGCATAAAAATCCACTAAAGCAACACCTGAATCGATTGATGTTTCAAAATTATCAACGGTAAGTTCACGTAACATATTGTATGCGATACAATAAAAGGATATTTCCTATTATAAAGATGGTAGGAAATTAAGCAAGTTTTACGCTCATCAAAATTAGTAAGAAAATCTAATAGCCTTAAGTTCCTTTCTCACCTGTTTATAGTCTGGGAAAAATCATTCTACTTCTGCCCAAAAAGACTGTTGATGATGTTTATGTTTCAAGTGGCACACCTCATGAATCACAACATACCTCACCAATCTCGTAGGAAGATGAACAAGATCTAGATTCAGTGAAATGTTTTGATTTGATGAGCAACTTCACCACTTGCTACGCAATCTTCTCATGCTCAGTGCAGACCAAGAGTATCATAAGAGATTCGCATAGTAATCTATAATGGGAGTACAATAATCCGAAAGAATCCCCTTCAAAATAGTCTGAAATTCTTGATCGCTAGAATCTGTCTTCAGACCCAAATCTACAAGGGATACTTGTTCCCCAAATATCCATGCAGTATCTCCTTCTCTCCTCTTTCATTCAGTTCTTTTTCTTTCGATCAAGTGTTTTCATTTCTCTAACAACACAGCCTCAAATTTCTTATGTCATTTCAATTTACGTGGAATTTTCAATAAAAGCTTACCATCTTTTACTGTCACGTATCAGTGTTTATTGTTAGTGTAGATAATTGTATGATTCACAGTACGTATCTAAGAAAGTAATAGTTCACTATGCTGAGATCTCTTACAGCAAAAGAGTTTATTTTACAATAGATATGGTGGTATGAGAAGAAAGTGAAAAACACTATATTCCCAGCTTTTTCATTATAAAACGATGAGTGATATTAACCAAAAACTATTTTCATCAAAACGGCAGCACTACGTCACTCTTTGACATCTCACGAAAGCAACATAGCTTGTATCTCTGCATAACTAAACCAACCATGGTCATCTATCACTTCTCATTCTTCCAACTCCAAGTTGGATAATAGTGTAAAATCTGTTATTTTTACATACCATAGATCTCGTTCCATAGTTGCACCGCACACTGATTTATCAATAATCTCAGCATCAACAACATCAATTCCTGCTTCCTCTTGTCACTCTCTCTGTGCTGCAGTGATGACATGGTCTTCTATACTATCACCTCTTTCCATTATCGCTAGATAATCATCGAGAGAATCTACTACTTTTCATCAAGGAAGACGCCAATCCGAAGATCCTAATTCATATCTAAATTCTTTGTTTAGCAAGATCTGCTTATTGTCATTTTCAATAATCAGTCTTACTCATGGAGCACGACGTGCTTTCTCAAAACTGAGTTTCTTTCAAGATGGAGTCTCTACCTCATACTCGACAAGCTGAACAATACGTCATTTTCAGATACTTTTCATC
>JAHDGZ010000004.1 GCA_020631605.1 bacterium | reverse complement strand
CGCCCCATTAACACTTTTGAGACGTTCAATAATAATAGAAAAAAATCAGGTGGCTAATATACCTGATTTTTTGTTTTTATATTTTCTTGTCTTTTTTTATTCCTTTATTCAAATAAAATCATAGAGTAAATAGTAGTAATTTGTTCTTTAGTTTTAATCATCGGATGTAGTGTTTCTGAGTTCTTTACTCCTTATTGTTTGGAAATGACAGCAAAATCAAAGAAACTACCTAAGTATAAACCATCAATAAAATTTGATTTTGTTCATCAATTCTGTTTCTACTTACATGATATTTGAGTTAAGTTACTTAAAGAGTGAACTAAAGATAAGAAATTTGATACTAAATTTGTAGATTTAGATTGAATAGGAGAAGAAGATCTTGAAGTGTATTTAAAGAATCATTGAAGAGAGAAGGAATGGTACTGTGCACTCATTCGTATGATGATACCTTCATTAATTTGAGAGTTTTCTAATTATATTCATACTGCACTTGTTGCTGCAGAAAAAGCAAAGACATCTGTGACGTACTCATTGTTAAGAAAACCGATGAAGGATATTCTATATATTATCGAGTATCTCGTAGCTAGACCTTATGAGTGTATAGAGAATTTCATGTCCGAAGATGGTCATTGTATGTTAGATCTTACTAGTAAATTATGAAAAGAACAAAAGTTGACTATTTCTTCTGAAGCAATGGAGAAATCTTGAGGCCACTTAGATCCAGCGTTTATTCATGATTTACTTTTTGATAAGAAATTAGATTATTGACTTGAACAATGGCGATCAAGAGCTCATCATTTAATCACTAGCTTTGATGCTTATAAAACAGGTAAATGAGCTCTGAATTTTGTTTTTAGTACCAAAGATGATGTTGAGTCTCACTTAAATCATATTTACTGACTATTACCCTTATTGTTATTTCATTATGTTTTGTTAATTAGGCATATTTGGAAAACTTATTGTGAACCTAACCCAAGTGAGAGTGATTTAAACTTTTATGATGACTTGATCCCTATGACTATATGATTTATGCTTTCAAACAAGACAGAAAAGAACTATCAAGAAGTAGAAATTCCCTTTGATGATATAAGAATAACTTGTTTAGAAGAGGACTGTTGCTGTGAAAGTTCTTTGGATAATTTGCAGTTGCCATTTATTTTTTATAGTCAAGTACTTGTGCTTGATTGTTGAAAAGTTGTAGATTTTTTTAATACTCACGAATATGTTCTTATGTTTCCTCCCGAGTTGGATTCGACTTAATAAACAGATATGTTGGATATAATTCCTTTCTACTAAGTCTAATCCTTTGAGTGTTTTTAGTCCATTATCTCTAGTGTTTATGAAATTTGAATTGCTTTATTTATATTTCTTTTAAAGTTTTTTAATTTGTGATTTAAAATGAACTTCTGACAAATAAGAAAAGAAGCATTATCATAGTGGAAAAGAATAACATATGATGAAAATGTAAGCTTTGAAGATGGTTATGATTATTCATGAAAGTAAGGTAGACTATGCTACGAAGCCTCATTCACACAGAAAACTTCTTAGAGTTAAACCTTATTTTTCAAATTTTTCATCAGCTATAATTAAACATAGTGGTCAAGGATCTTTGTCGTTACACCAGAATTGTTCGATATGGTGTTCTATTAAGTTTTCTTTCTCTCTTCTTACTACGATAAATATGCTTTCTTTATGTTGTTGATTCTTCAGTCCATATGTTATTGTAACATCATGCTTAGAATATATTAGCTCGGCAGAATTACCGATTTTTCATCCTTCAAGATCATTAATATTGTTTATAACAATTAGAGAAGTTAAGTTATCATTAATATACTGAAGTTTTTCTGAAGTAAATAGATATGATAATTCATGAAAAATATTGTTCTGAGCATCTGCGATTTCTCAAGCATTAAGATATCTAAAAAATCATCTAATTTTATCTTCATTCTCCTGTTTGAATTTTTGATTTTCTACTTCTAGTGGTGTTGGCTGTACATCATTATATTCTTCTATTATTCATGCTTGTGTTCAATTGTTTACTCAATTATTAACAAAAGATATGTTTTGATTTATTCAAATTATATATCATACAAATCAGACTACAAGAGCCTCAATTAATATTAAGGTTATATTCTCTTTCCACCATTTTATACTATTCATAAGTTATTCGATTAATAAATATACCTAAAAAAATTACTATACTACTTTTTATTGCTGTTGAAATAAATTTCACTCCAATTTTCAATCAAAGATGTCATTCTTTGAGCATGTTTTTTATAGATGGCATCAGTAGCTCAAGTATGTGCTCATACAGCAGCTTTTATGACTTTTCCCAACTCGTCTTGATCAATCTCAGTTTTATTGTTTGAGCCAAAACCAATAAGAGCTTGAACACCTTTTAAAGAGACTTCTTTATTAATTGCTCAAACATTTCAATGAAGCAAATCATTTCTTAGTCAGAACATATCATCAGTATGATCTTTCAACTCTGGATTTATTATATTTTCTTCTACTAATATTCTAGTCTGATCCTGAATTGATGCATGAATATATTCAGGACAGTTTGATATGATTTTTTTCTTTTCTTTAGCATTGAGTACTGAAGTATTAATTTTCTTTAGTATTGATAAGTTAGTTAATGATTTAATATAAACTTTCTCATTAATTATTTTTCAGTTTCGCTGTGTATTATTGTTTT
The DNA here is from genome assembly GCA_020631605.1 of bacterium. Taxonomy (GTDB): domain Bacteria; phylum Patescibacteriota; class Gracilibacteria; order Absconditabacterales; family Absconditicoccaceae; genus JAHDGZ01. The sequence continues at coordinate 44,263 of JAHDGZ010000004.1, read as the reverse complement.
CCACCTTAACATGAATTAAATGCTCCATGATATATTCTAGGCATGGGAAACTTACGCAAAGAGCTCCTAAAAAATTATTACATTTCTGACTCTTTCTTATCGCTTCCAAGTAGATTTCTAATACCACAATTTAAGGTCAAGTAAATAAAAATTCTAAAAGAGAATAGTCTTTCATTCGTATGTAAATTCTTGTCATTAGCTTTTTGTCTTAGTTGTTTTTTTCAGCCCATCTTCTTTCCTTTTTAACCATCTAACAAAGGCGAAGTGTTTCAACAACCATCATTCTGTAGCCTGAAAGAGGTCAATTCAAAGGAACATGGCATGGCAGAGGTATCATACAATTGCCAGCATAGGTATTACAATAATACTTTTGGCAAAACTAAAAGGAAAAGTAATATATCCTGCAACATCTAAAAGCTCTCCAAAGAAAAAAACATTTACAATGAAGGTTGAAATTGCAGATCCCAAAAATCATAGTCATCTGAATGACAGCCTATCAAATGGAGTTTTACTGATAATATCAAAACCTAAGATGAATCATGTAATCATCAATAGTGGACCTATGATAGGCATAAAGTCCATAAATCTAGATATAGTTCTTTTCACAGATTGTAACATGGTGTGGTTCTAAGATAATTTGGTAACTAAGAAGTTATAGAGATTTTGGGTATAGAATTACATATATTTTTTCTTTTCTTTCTATACATTGGTTATCAGTTTGTTATTCTTTAATGCATTGCTAGTAGTAGATCATATCCTTTTATCTTGAAGATATGTTATGAAGAATCGTTCTATACATGTCATGATTTTTGCGAAAGTATACTAATGTTATATCATAAAGGCTGAGAAAAAATGATATACTAAGCAAGAAGTAGATCAGATTCTCGTCCGGCTCACAGGCTATACACTTGAAGATTTGTATCAACAAATTGATAAAGGTGTTACTATGGAAGTGTTTTTCTCAGATGCACCGCAACTCAATCAGAGGAGACATTTGATAAAGGGTGTGATTTGTTGAGTAAGAATAGAAGAGATAGAGGATCCATTGATGAAAGAAGTTCGCTATATGGATAAACTTATAGATGAACTGGCTAGATGAAGGAAAATGGAGAAGATCTTGAGAGAGTAGTTACCCGATTTAAGATTGCTTTAAGATAAGAGAATAGAGTAGTATATTATTTTTTTATTCTTTATGTGATTGTATGAGTAGAAATATTTTTTTTACTGGTTTAGTTGCTTGATTAATATTCTTTTCAACAACTTTTGCTTTTACACCAAGTGTATCACTACTAGAAAAGTTGGATTGATTCGTAGAAAGAATAGAAACTATCATAGACATCCAGTGAGAATCTCTTCGTGGAACATTTGTGACTCAGATACAATGATATAAAACTATGTATCAGAACAATGAATGAGTGACTTATGCGCTTGATTATATTCTAGGCAGTATCGTAGGTGAAAGTATTCCTTCTCTATGAATAAACTATATGACCGATTCATATGAGATAGATGATGAAGTGTATGGCACAAAAACGGTAGTTACTGTAGATGGTGAAACTCGTTATATCACAACCAATGCGCTACCGAATCATGATACAGGACAGTTTCCGAGTAACGCAAATCCGAATACTATATCAGCACAAGATAATTCCTATGAACTACCAATTGAGTGAGTATATACAGATTGACAGTGATGGGCAAGAGAGCCTTGAGTAGCCATCAACTGAATTAAATTTGAACCAGAAACTGCAGAACGTGTCGAATGTGATACATGAGAAACCTATAGGATAGAAGCCAAGCAAAACACCTTTGATGTGATAGGACTTGATGATCAAAATGCTCATGTCCAACCTACAGGAACTTATCATTATCATGGTATATCAGAGGATCTTGTAGAATACGCTGATCATGGACATGGAGAAGACTTAGTGCATGTGTGATTTGCTAAGGATGGATTTTCTATGTATTATTCAAAGTCATGAGCGTATGAGCCAAGTTATACTCTGAGCAGTGAGCTAAGAAGTTGAACATCATGTGAATATAGAGGCTTGGATGTAGAGATAGATTGATCTGTGCCAGATGGTACCTATGTTTCTGATTGGATTTTTGACGAATCTCTTTGAGATCTTGATGAGTGTAATGGAGTAATCATAGATGGTGAGTACTCATATCTTCTTACTGATGATTTTCCTTATATACCTAGGTGTTTGCAGGGTGAGGTTGCCTCTCAGTGATGACCATGATGAGGGCAGTGAGGTCCATGAGGCGGTTGACCAAGATGAGCTGGATGACCTCCACCTCCAAGATAATAGATTTATCTTTATAAAAAAAGAGAAACGTTAGTTTCTCTTTTTTGCTTCTCATTATCTTTTGCTATTACACTTATACTGAACTGAGTGTTACTATCATACTTTCAAGAAGTAATTCTCCTTTCTCTGTTGCATGCAGTCATGGTACCAATCATTGTGCCTTACTCAATTTTTCTTGTATCTTTGTCAGTGTGTGTTCTTGAGTATTGTGCGTTTTGAACAAATCTACCAGGTACTGTTTATCACTCTCAGATAGTGTTTTTCCTCTTAGTTCCCACAATTTTTTTGGATTATCTACCAAAGTAACTAACTCTGAGAGAATGCTTGTTTGATTTCCTTCTTGGATATCACTCATCATGTCTTTTCATTCATTGTTTGGCAGCCGATCAAGTAGGTCGTCTCTCATTTGAAAAGCTATACCCATATTCACGCCTATTTCTTTGATTATTTCTTGTTGTTCATGGTTTGCTCATCAAAAAATTGCTCCAACCAGTAATGGTTTTGCGATAGAGTATTGTCCAGACTTGAGGTTATCTTTGTGGGCTATTTCTTTATCACTGCGTTTTTCTTTTTCATGAGAGAATTGCACATCAAGCATCTGGCCACAAATGACCTCATTGAGCATCTCATAGACTGTTTGCTGTACAAGTGGATGATCAACTCAGATTACGCTTGCTTGATGTAAAGCTCGTGTATATACCAGATCTCATACCAACATAGCTTGGCTTATTCCTAGATGCTGATTTTGATGCTTCTTTTCTATGTGCTTGTGGTAGGTAGGGATGTGATGTCTCATATCTCACAAATCACATATATCATCGTGAATCAAAGCAAATATATGCACTAACTCATGGATAACTCATAGTGAAAGCACTTCCTCTAATGTTTTGTCTCCGTATAGATGTCCACCTATGTATACCATATAGGGCCTAAAGCGTTTTCCTTTTTGCATAAACTTGCGCAAATAAGTTACTAGCTCAAGTGTTGTAGAGTCAGGAAAATATCATGTTACTGATTGTATTTTTTCTTCTATATAGGATTCTAGGTATATATCACATTTTTGTTGAAATTCTTTGAGATTCATGGATTGCTTTCTGTGTTAAAGTGCATATCTTTTTAGGTAATCTCTTTACAATTACAAATAGGATATGGCGAAAATAGCAATTATTGGTAGTGGTTTCGGATGATTATCGTCTGCTATTTATTGTGCACATGCATGACATGATGTCACAGTCTATGAAAAGAATGAGCAACTGTGATGAAGAGCCAGTGTCCTTGAGAGAAATGGTTTTCGTTGGGATATGTGACCTAGTTGGTATCTCATGCCTGATTTGTTTGAACAATATTTCGCTCATTTTGACTTAAATGTACATGATTTTCTCAAGCTTTCTCCGTTGGATCCTTCTTATAAAATATATTTTTGAGGAACAGAGAAAACTATTGATGTCTACAAAGATATAGAAAGGAATAGAGAGACTTTTGAAGATATAGAGCCTGGATCTACAGACAAACTCTATGAGTATTTGAAGATATCTGAGTATCAATACGATATCGCAATGCAGGATATGGTTCCAAAGAACTATGACAGTGTCTTTGATTTTTTTACTTGGGATATGATGACCAAGTGAACGAAGATGAAGGTACTAAGTAATCTCCATAGTTATGTGAAAAAGTTTTTTTCCTCAGATATGATGCAAAAAATTATGGAATATACGCTTGTGTTCTTGTGAACACCACCAAAAAAGGCTCCAGCGATGTACAACATCATGACACATGTAGATTTCAATGGAGGAGTCCGATATCCACAAGGATGAATCAATGCGGTTATTCAATCATTGGTTTCTATAGCTACTAATAAGGGTGTTCGTTTTCATGTGAACTCTCCCGTAGATAAGATCTTAGTAGAATGATGAGTTGCGACGTGAGTAGAGGTGGAATGAGATTTCATTGAGTATGATATAATTATTTCTAATGCAGATTATCATTTTACAGAGACAAAACTATTGGACACACAGCGACAGACCTATCCACAGACCTATCGAGACAAGAAGATGATGGCACCTAGCGGTTTTATTCTTTATCTAGGGATCAAATGAAAAGTACAAGGTTTGTGTCACCATACCCTTATTTTTTCAGAAGATCGAGATGAAAATTTCAAAGATATTTTTGATGAAAAGAAAGCACCAACAGACCCTTCTTTCTATATTTGTTGTCCATCTCAGACTGATCCATCTGTTGCACCAGAGTGACATGAAAATATGTTCATCCTTGTGCCTTTCCCACCATGAGTGATACTTGATGATACTGAGAGGAAGGAATATAGAGAATGTATCCTGTCTATAGTAGAGAATGAAATAGGTGATTCTTTTGTCGATCGTATAGTAGAGGAAGAATATTTTGGAGTTGAACACTTTCAAGAAAGGTACAACGCTTTTCAAGGAAGTGCTTTGGGTCTTGCTCATACTTTGAAACAAACTGCTATTTTTAGACCAAACACTAAAAGCAAAAAAGTGAGAAATCTATTCTACGCTGGTGGATATACTAATCCATGAATAGGTATGCCGATGTGCCTAATTAGTTGACAGCTAGCTTTTGAAAGAGTAAAAAAATATGTAAATGCATAAGATTCTGCTTCTCATCTGTGGTGCAATTATAGGTCGAGGGATGATTCATACTCCTATTACTGAACAGAATGCGTGGATATCATTTGTAGTAATGATTCTGTGATGATTACTGCTGAGTATCTATTTGCTTCACAGATATGGCTGGCAGGTAGGGAAATGACTTCTTGTGCTGGCATTGTTTGGAGTAGTGATAGAGTATGTTTGAATCACTACCTGTGTTCCATACTGATGTTTTGAATACACACCGCTGATAGGTCCAAGATTTTTCTGAACTTTCCCCTTTAGCTTATTAGTTATCCGACCATTGTTGGTTGTTAGTATCTTACAATTTTTGCCTACTAAGAACTTTCGTCTCTCTTTTTTCTTATGATGACTACTGCTTATGATGTTGGATCTTTTTCTAGATCCAGTTGCGGTGCATCAATGACTATGGATCTATACCTGAGCAAGCTCTTTCTCACGATTTGGTATACCACGAACTAATTATTTAGGCCGATTGTTTACCGGATGAATTAGTTCTGTTGTATTCTTGCATTGGTGTACAGCGTTGAGAGGAGACAATATCCTCAAGATGTTGTGATACCTTTTTGTAAGCATGTATGTTACCTGATTTTTACTGATTGTACTCTAAACGAAGAGTAGAAGTATTCGGAAATATGCTGTTCACAGAAATGGGATAATCCATGGTATGATTTTGTATATGCGGTAGGTATCATTGATAAGATATGCACTAGCACAAAACCCACAGAATACAATGATCCCAAGTAGTATTCGTCGAGAGATGAGTGGAAAGAAACAAAGAAAGGCTAGTAACCATAGTGTAGCACAATAGAGTAGTGATTTTTTTTCTCACAAGTAAATAGCGGTTGTTTCTATCCCTGCAATGGAGTCAGGTTCGATATCGGGAATAGCACTGAATGTATGTCGAGCCATCATTCATAACCATCACCCAATCCATGCCCATATGCTATAATCAGTGAGAGCATGACCAGCGATTACCCATCCAAAAAGTGCAGAAAACTGGTATAAAATATTAAATATACTGTCAATAAATGGTCTTGCTTTTGCGCGAATTGGAGGCAAGCTATAGAAAATTGCGAAGAAGAAAAATCATCCCAACGCTATGAGAAGAGATCACACATTCATAAAACCTCACCAAAGAATAGTAGCCATAAGTGCTATGGTGCTTGGTATCATTCGATACAGCAGAGATCTCTTTAACTTTGGTCTATATTCAGGAGAAGTAGCAGTTTCATATGATGATTTTTTTTGATTATGCTGATCAGTGTCTCGGTCAGCATAGTCATTGACTCAATAAATGAGCAGATTAGCAGAAAAACTAAAATAGAGCACAGCCACAAGGGTATATATGCTGATCCAAGGATTTTGGTATGCGATAGAGATAAGCTCACGAGCATGATCTATACCCTTTCCTCATTGCGTAAATCATGCTATCCATGCAATAACAAAAGGACCTAATACATATAATCGAAAACGAGGACGTGATAATTGAATAAGCTTACGTAAAGAGAGGACTCTATGATTTTTTTGCATCATGATTGATTGCTAAAATGGTTGTTTTCTTCGTGCTGTGTATAGTGCTTTTGCTTTTTCCCAGCGTGTTGTGTGCATATCAGTAGTAAAAACATCATACGATTTACTCTCTATCTTATCAAGGATTGCTTCATACAGTTGTGAAGCATACCATACTGCTTTTTGTCCTTCAGAGTTCAGGTGCTTAATCCCTGTATTAGCTTCAGCGTAGAGCTTACGAGTGAGTGCTATTTGTGCTTTGATAAATAGTGTTCGGTTAGCAAATGATTCCTTTTGTCCATTACATAAGTTAATGATATCTTGGTGATCCAATCAGTACTTTTCTAACCTATCTATAGGCATATAGATACGATTGTATTCTATATAGTCTTCATAGACATCTCTCAGGAAGTTTGTATATTGCATGGCTTCTCCTAGTAGTGATGCAGTACGTATGACCTCTTTTTTATCTCATTGATTGTAACCAATGATGTTACTCATCATGAGTCATACAACTTCAGCAGAACCATACATATATCCTTGGAGTTCTTGGTACGTTGTGTAGCGATTTACCTCTAAATCTTTGTACATTGCATCAAAGAATGCTGTGATCCATTCTTGTGGTATTTCGTATTTATTAACGATTTCTCTTACGAAGAAACAAATGTTGTTTCGTTCGTTTTCTGTTTCTTCTCTTTCTCTTCATTTTTTTTCTTTTCATTCTTTATGCTTTCTGTTTCCCTGAAGTATGTGGTTTGCTTGTGAGACTAATACATCTAATTGTTCTCTTTTTTCTTTGTTTGGAGTCTTGTTTGAGTCTACTATATCATCAGGAATGCGAACAAAAGCATAGAGACCAATAACTTCTTCTTTGATGTCTTGTGGAAAGAAATAGTTCGCTAATCTATAACTAGTACCATGATTATTTATATATTTTTGCATGACTATTTTACTTTAAAAATAATCCTAGATTTTGTTGTAGGTATTTGATTATACCATGGTGGTTTGATGCTTATTTCAGCTGATGCGACTTCTGGATAAGAGAGTAGTATGTTACGTGCATCTTTTGTGCTTTTCCCTGTAATTTCAGCTTTGATCTTTTCTTTGATTCCGTTTGTATCATTTTCGAAATCATATCCAAATATAGCACTTACTGATGTAGGAATAGTGAGTATAGTGTGATCTTGCTCTTTTATGTCGTAGTAAATGATTGATTTTGTGTCTATATCTATCAGCTTTTGCGTGTTGGTTTTCCTTTGCTTGAGGTAGTTCATGATGGCATCAATAAGGTCTTTCTCTTTGATGTAAGGTACTAATATTGTAGATGAGATTGTTCCACTGACATTTGATTTAATATCTCCAATTTTGTTTTCAGTGCTGATCTTGTCTACGTCAAAGCTAATTAACTCATTGAAGGGTAGTACTATTGCATCAGGTAACTCAAATGACTGCCTCACAATGGCCTCTTTGTTCTCTTCAACGTACTTGGCTAGCTCTTGTTCTAGGTGCTCTACATCTTTGCTAGTAATAGATCCTTTGCTTATGGTCTCTCCTTCAGTGAATTTTTTTTCATTGATGGCATATATTTTTTTTAGGAAGTAACTTTCTGTGAGATTTTTGATATACATGGTCGTGTCGGATGGAATATTCCCTCTTTCTCCTATGATGTCTTCATAGACATCTAGATCATTGGCTCTGACATCGATCACCACTGTTCATGGGTTATCATCTGTACTAGCTGGAATGGTAAATGCCTTGAGACTCTTGAAGATCATTCCATCATCAGTAATGAACTGCGTATTGCTTAATATTTCTAGCTCTTGTGTTGTTTGGTTGTAGACAGTAATAGATCATTGTGCAGGTTTTTGCTGACTTGATATGTTTGCTACGTTTGTTGTTAATGAATGCGAGTATTTGATTTTCCCACGATGATAGGGGATACTGAGTTTGTCATTTTCTAATCTTGTTTCTACTTGATTCTCTGGATAGTAACGAAAGTTATAAATAATATCTTCTACCTCGTATTCAGGCGTTATATAGAGGCTACTACTAGGTATGATAAGTGCGTAAAGGAGATATAGTATGACTCCAATCACAAGAATCTCACAACCAAAAATGATGTAGCTGATATAGTGCCTCTTTTGGTAGATTGACTGGTGAAATTTTTTTATATTAAAGAGAAAGAGGTAGCTCGTGTTGAGCACTTCCATCCATTGCTTTTTTCCTTCGTAGAAATAAGGAAGTCATACTTTTTCATAGTAGTCTCTAGTTTTCTGATGCTTTGCTATAAATGTTGCCTGCAGTTTTTTCTTTTCTAAGAGTTCTTGTACCTGCTTTGCTCGTCGATCATTTTGAAAGAAATCATTCCCTTTTTCTATAAAGACGCTTATTTTTTTGCCTTGAGGAACTTTCTCGATAGTTTTAAATATCTTGAAGAGTGTATCAGTCTCGAGAAAAAAAAGTTTCATAAATGCCTCTATTTAGTGTTAAACTCAATGTGTGTGATGAGATGCTATGGTGTAATAATGGAAATTCTGGATGAGATGTTTTTTATGACCTTTTGTACTTAAACTGCAGAAAGAACTGCTGTAGACAAACCATGATTGTGAGAAAAGAAACATATGTTTTTATATCGAAAACAATTGGACCAATTTTCAATACTCAATACTTGGGACTATGTTGGAATATGAGTGTGATTGCAATACCTACTAAGAGCATACAAAAGAGAATATATCCTCGGTTGATGTCCTTGTTTCTTTGTTTGAGTAGCGCATAAATTAGTCAACTTACTAGTCCTGTAATAGATATCATAATGCCAATAGGAGCTACCTTACCAAGAGTACTTCGTCTACTTATATCTCCACGAAATGTCTCCCATCATCTCATACTAGGTACTCCAATAAAGTGATCTCCCAAAACAAGAAATACTCATAAGGGAATTAGTGACCACGCTACTGCCTGTGATAGCGTTTCTATTCGTTTGTATTGCTCTTTTTTGCTATGAATGTCACGAAAAAATATATAGATTGCTAATATGATTCCTAAGAGTATGCCTACGTAATGAAATTCAAAGTTGAATGGTGAGAGAATTATACCAAATTCTTGTCGTGTAAATGGGAAAAATTGTCCTCTTGTTAGAAAAAACGATACGTATGAACCTAAAAGATATGATGAGATTATTGGAATCGGTAGCCAATAGAATATTTTTCTAAACTGAAGATTCTTTTTCGGGCAAATATGATATACAGCAATGAGAAAGACTGCTAGGCCTACAATTCGTCCTAATCAAGTCATTGAGATCTGCTGTGATCCTATCGTTATGATTGGATACATACTAGTTAAGTAAGTAGGTAAACAGGAAAACTATTGGTTATCTTATCTGAGGAATTCAATGAGCTTATTTTCTCTAATTGCTGACACTCTAATGATTCATGGGTAATCAAGTTGATCTTCAATTTTTTGGCCTATAGTTTTTAATAATTGTTGTAATTCAGTATCCTTGATTCTATTTGGATCAACATACACCATGATATCTCTTCCAGCTTGCATAATATGTACTTTGCTGACACCTTCAATTTCTGATATGAGTTTTTCAAGTTCTCCCATTTTTTCAATGAACATGTCAGATGTATTGAATCTTGCTCATGGTCTTGAAGCAGACATGGCATCTGCTGCTGCAACGATCCATGAGATTGGATCAGTCATAGGTACATCATAGTGATGTGATTCAGCTGCATTTACAATGACTTCGTGAAGGCCATGTTTTCTCAATGCATCTGCCCCTAGAGCGGTATGTGATTCTCCCGTATTGGCAATTACTTTACCAATATCATGCAATAGTCCAGCTTTTTTTGCTAGCATAGGATCTATTCACATCTCATTTGCGATTGCCTCACACATTTTTGCAACCTCTATGCTATGAGTCCATAGGTTTTGACCATAACTGAATCTTAGGAAAAATTTCCCAACCAGCTGTACAATCTCAGGTTTCATCATCGGAATGTTTAGCATTTGTAATGCCTCTTTTCCTTTCTCAGCTAATATATCATCTAACTTATCTGTTACTTCTTGGTGTATTTTTTCTATATAGTGAGGATTTATTCTTCCATCTTTGATAAGTCTCTTGAGTGTTTCAACTGCTATAAATCTTCTTTCAGCTTCGTAACACGACACTTTTACTACAAGAGGAGTGTCGTCTACAACAATTTCAGCACCAGTTACCTTTTCTAGGAAGTTTATATTTCTTCATTCACGTCATATCAACTTTCCTTTGAAATCTTCATTTGGAATATCTACAAGATTTGAGGTAAAGTCACTAATGACATCACCTGACATTCTTGGTAGTACTTTGGTTATAATGAGGGCAGCTTCTTTGTCAGCTTCCTCTTTTTTAATCATTTTAAATTTTTCAATGAATTCGTTTATTTCTTTTTGGTGTTGTTCTTCTACCACCTTAAACAACTCATCTTTCGCATCTTTTGCCTTGAATCAGGCTATTTCTTCTAATTTGGTTTTTTGTTTTTCTACAATATTCTTTACTTCTTCTTTTTGTTGCTTGAGTTCTTCTTTTTGCTCATCAATCTTCACTAGTCTTTCATCCATTTTTTCTTCTCTCTTGAGCATTCTTTCTTCAATAGCATCAAGTTGAGACTGTTTCTTTTCTTGTAGTTTTTCAGCTTTAAATTCAGCGTTTTCAATAATCTTTTCTGCATTTTTTTTAGCTTTGGAAACTATTTCTTCTTCCATTTCTGCTGCACGAGACATGCGCTCCTTAAACTTGATAGCTTTGTCTGTCAAAGTTTTCTTATAACCAAGAAAACCTACTGCACCACCGAGAATTAGAGCTCAGACACCCACGAGGATGGTTAGTATGAGAGGCATATGTGAGTTTTTTATTACATAAAAAAATCCTTGTTTATTCCTTATAGGAGTTTGTTATTAGATTGCAAACATTAGCTACATTTCTAGCCTATAGTTGCCTTTATTCTTCTCCATATTGATGAATAAACTGCTCTTGGATTATTCTCTTTCTGAGGATCTGACACTTTCTAGACTTCGTAAGTGATGAAAGTCGGAAATAGATCCCCTTCCTCTTCTTGATTGGATAGAAAAAAATGGTGTTTTTGGTTATGTGCAGGATGACGCTCATTATCATTATAAATTACATCATATGTCTCAGCAACCATATCTCTATTATGCTATAGGTGATCAGCGCATTCTTAATAAGCCTTTGTTAGGAATTGTGGGACCAAGAAAAATGACTAGGTATGCCCAGAAAGTATTAGAAAAACTTTTTGATTATTTATCTTCTTATGATCTTGCCACTGTTTCTGGTTTAGCGAGTGGTGTAGACACTGCTTGCCATACATTATCAATACAACATGGGATCCCAACTGTTGCGGTTTTATGATGAGGGTTGTGAGTCCTTCTTCAATCTAGAAAGAAATCTCTTATTCACCAAATAGTTGACCACTGATGACTTGTCTTATCTGAATACAAACTCTGACAAAAACCAACAAAACGAACCTATCCACAAAGAAATAGAATTATTGCTGGTTTGTCACAATGTTTATTTGTTCCAGAAGCCGCTGAAGGTAGTGGAAGTCTGATTACTGTCAAGTATGCTTTGCAGTGAAATAAGTCTGTTTATTGAGCTTGTAACTGATTGTTTCAAAAGAGTAGTCGTGGTCTTCATAGATATATGCAAGCAGGTAAAGTTATCCCTGTAGTGGATATGGAAAATTTCTTACTGAAAGAGTTTGGTAAACCTGTTACTTCTTTTGAAGAGCATCATGCTGTTCCAGATCTCTCTGATCTACAACAAAAAATACTTGCTTGTGCTCAGAAATGACCTGGGAAAAGCTCTCTTTCATTAGTCAGTGAAAAATTGTGAATTGGAGTCCAAACATTGCTGTCTGAGTTAACTTTTTTAGAAATCTTATGAATTGCTTATGAAGAAAATGGTGTTATTCTCCTTTATTAGTGAGTTATGCTTCTTTTTTCCATGCTATTTTTGCATCATAGAAGAGTCTTTTTAGTTCTTCAATTTCTCTTTCTCAAAGTGCTTCTTTTGCCATGAGTAGTCAGGATTCTCAGCAGTCTTGTATCTGACCAATCGTTTCAATGTTTAGCAACTGTAATTTGCGAAGAGTGTTTTTTGACAGATAGACATCTTGAAGTGGAGTTTCACTAGTTATTTCTCCTCTAAATAGCTTGAGATCAAATTCTCTAATTTTTTCTATGACTGCCTTAGGCTCGTTGTTTAGAGGATTTTTTCCTACTATTTTTCATGGATTTTCTTTATCAAATGGATCAATAACAAAGTTTCGTGACCAGTGATTGTTCAATGTATAATTTCTCTCCTTGAGTCTGAGATATTTTCCATATTCTGTATTTATGGATGCAATGGTTTGCTGGGTGCCTCTTTTTCATGGTATAACTGCTTTGTATATGAATGGAGTTATTGGCTTTCCATTATAATCAAGTAATCCCCATAATTTGTTTTCACCCTTAACACTAATGACGCCAGGCATGATATAGCTTATTCTATTGTAGAGTGGAGGTGACTTTATAGTAATGTAGTTTTTTCCTTGTTCTTTGTGTGCAAGTCACACTTTTCTTTCTTCATTTAGTATGGTCGAATATTGTACGTATCATGCGTTACATCTTTTTCGATCTCTGATATGAACAATATCATCTCCATATTGATATCTTCCTCTTTCTGTTTCCATGAATTTGATTCATACTCGTTCATGTTGTTCTGCCAATGTTCCTTTCTCTCTTTCTCTTATCAGCTTCTGATTGAATGATGAGATGCTATTTTTAAGTAATTGTTCACTTTTGTCTTCCGTCTGAGGATCAAACTGTAGTAACCTATAGCATTCTTCTCGATTATAACTTTTAAGTCGTTCTGCTTCTACTTCTATACTAGTAAGTAATTTTCTTAGTTTACTTACATTGCGAGAGTGATTTTTTTTACGTGAAGATGTTGTCGTTGTTGTTCACTCGCTTGATTCACTCAATGAATGGATCACAGACAAGATTTCTCCAATTCTTGTTTGAATGGCACTGAATTGGGTCATGTTTTTAATGCCATAGGCTTGGAAAATTGTGTTAATTTCTTTAGTTTTTGGTATCACTATAGTATCTATTTTTTTCTTATCTTTCTTGAGAGACAAAGCTTGACGCTCTTCCACTAAGCTTTGAATGTCATCTCGCACATGTTTTACACGACGACTGTCTGTTTGAAAATCTTGCCAAGTACGCATCATTTACTTGAATCACATAAACTTGACATATTTATCTTTTGGTTTCGTGTATGCAAGACAAAGTCTATTACTTTTGTTTTCTTAAGAGTAGTATTAATCCCAGAATGGAAAATCAGACAAACCACCATTGTGAATAGCTCAGTCAGAGAATCAGTTCAAATTGGCTATCCTGACGAAAAAACTCTAAAAGAAAACGTATGGTGCTATACCATAATATGAATATCGCTGAGAGTCGTCATGCTTTTTTTGTTCCTTTTTTGTAAACAAACCAATAGCATAATTGCATTATGATCAAAAGTAGAAAACCTTCACCAAAACTTGCGAGAAAGTTTGTATTAAGTCTCATTTCGTTAGTAAATTGCACGCTAGTATTGTAGTCGAAAATCAGTCATATTTTCTCCATTCGTAGGTAGATATCTCATCTAACAAGTAGTGCTTCGCGCGTATAATCAAACCAAGAATTGTTTTGTATGCTGGATAGAAGTGCCTTGTTGTATGTTACAATCCCATATAGCTCACGATTGAGAAAATTTCCAATACGTCACACCATAATGCCAAAAGGAACAATAGTAACAATGTGATCTAAAAGGCGAAAGTAGCTATTTTTTGCTATTTTCTTAATCTTGAAGAAAATATTGACTGCAATAATCACTCAAATAATTCATCCAATAAATGACATTCATCATTCTCGAACATAGAAAATTTTTGTTGGGTTGCTGATATAGTAAGGCAGGTTGTAGATGAATATTTCTCCTAATCTTCCTCCAATAAGGACTCCAATGACTATAGCAATGATAAGGTCATCAAGGTGCCTTGTGAGTACTGTGTGGACACTAGATCGTTGCTTTGCGTATCATTTTTTTCCTATATAGTAAAGAAAGAGATATCATACTATAAATCAGATGAGATACATAATGCCATATCGATAGACCGTGATGGGTCATAGTGAGAATGCTTCCATATGAGTTTAAGAGAAATTAAATTGCTTGAAGCTTTTGTATTTTTTTTATTTTACTTTTTAGTGTTTTTGAGAATCTTCAGAGTGTCTTAATAACCTGAACAGCTTGCCATTGTTGATGATTGAGCTGATTGAGACCTGTTTTTATTTCTTTCTCCTTTAGTATTCTTTTTGCTTCTTCCCAAATACGTTTGTTATACATATCATAATATGCAACAAGTTGTTGCCTGCTGGTTGCTGTAGTTGTTGGGATCTCCATGTCTATAAGTGCACCAATTTCTGTAAGTCTTTTAGCATACTTCAAAAAGCTGTTTAGCAACTCAACTTGAAGTGAGTGAACCTCCTCATTTTCATTTTTTTCTGATGGAGAAGCATTCTGTTTCATCTATTCATAGGACATAAATCTTAGATTGTTCCTTCTTCTAATTCTTTGATTTGATCTCTAATTGTTGCAGCTTGTTCAAATTCCCAAGATTGAATGGCTGTCTCTAGCTGTTTACGCAAATCAGTCATGATCATTTCTTTTTCTTTTTTGGTCATGCGTTTGAGACGTTTTACTTTCCCTCTTGTTAGTTGGTTCAGCTGTGCAGCACTTAGTTCTTCATCAGTCTTGGTCGATTCAATATCTTTTACATTGGAGATTGCTATGGAAGGGGTGATATTGTTTTTGAGATTGTATTCCTGTTGGATTTGGCGGCGACGATAAGTCTCACTCAGGGCACCAGTCATAGCTTCAGTAAAAACATCACCATATAGAATTACCTCACCATTGGGGTTACGAGCAGCACGACCAATGTTTTGTATAAGCGCAGTCTTTCCTCTAAGAAATCATTGTTTGTCTGCATCTAAAATAGCGATGAGAGAAACCTCAGGAAGATCAATTCCTTCTCTTAGTAGGTTAATACCTACCAAAATATCTATTTGACCTGTTCTTAATTTCTTAATAATTTCCCAACGGTCAATAGTTGCAATCTCACTGTGTAAGTAGAAAGCTTTGTATCCTTTTGCCAAAAGGTAATTTGTTATTTCTTCAGAATTTCTTTTTGTTAGCGTTAAGAGTAATATCTTTCCTCCATTTTTGATGTGTTCGTCTATTTTTTTAAACAAGTGATCCATAAAAGGTTCTTGTTTTTTTGTTGGTGGTTTCTTAGTTTGTAAGTAGTTTTCTAATTGTGGATACATGTGTGTGTTGTCGAGCAAAAGAATTATTTACTTGTATATCCTAGCACATAGTGCTTATTTTTTGTTAGAAATTTTTCTGTCACTTTCTCTTAGATGAATTTTTCTTAATCTAATTGATTGAGGAGTTACTTCAACATATTCGTCAGGTCAGATGTAACTAAGAGCGTCTTCGAGAGTTAACTCTGTGATAGGAGTGAGTAGCATGTTGTCATCAGCTTTACCAGTTCTTACATTACTTAAGTGCTTATTTTTTGTAAGATTGATTGTAAGATCTCCTGGTTTTGCACTTTCTCAAACAATCATTCATTCGTAAAGCTCAGTTTGTGGTGGTACAAATATTCTTCCTCTGTCTTGTAACTTCCAAATGCTAAATTTCATTGCTCCACCATTGGCCATAGAGATCATTGATCCATTCACTCTCTTCGCTATTTCTCCTAAATATGGAGCATAGTGATCGAAAGAGGAGTACATAATTCATTCTCCTTTTGTCATCAAGATGAATTGTGCTCTAATTCAAAGTAGTCATCTAGTTGGCACATGAAACTCAAGTGTTGTTACGCCATTTTCTGATATCATGTTTTGCATCATTCATTTTCTTTCATTGAGCATTTGAATAATTGATCCAGAGAGCTCATCTGCAACATTGATTACTACGTTCTCAATAGGTTCTAGTTTCTTGTCTCCATCCATTTTTAGTAGTACCTGGGGAGCCGATACTTGTATTTCAAATCCTTCTCTTCTCATTGTCTCAATAAGCACAGAAATATGCAGCTCACCTCTTCCAGAAACAGTACATCTATTTCAACCATCATGGACTTCTACTGCCAATCAAACATTAGTCTCTATTTCTTTCATAAGTCTATCTACGATATTTCTTGATGTGACAAACTTTCCCTCTCTACCAGCAAATGGTGAGTTGTTCACTAGGAAATCCATTGTTAGTGTTGGCTCATCTACTTTGATTGGTGTAAGTGGTTCTATTCCTTCTACTCCAATTGTTTCTCCTACAAATATATCAGGAATACCGGCAATGGTTACGATGTCTCCACACTCTCCAGTTTGAGTTTCTTGTCTTGATACCCCAAGCGTGGTATATACTTTAGCTACTTTCCCTTTTCTAGTTGATCCATCGTTCGCGTAGACCACTACTTGCTGTCACTGGCTAATAGTTCCATCGGTTATTCTTCCAATACCCAACCTACCAACAAATCTATCATATGAAAGATTTACAATTTGGAGACGCAATGGTGCATCATTGTTGTTTGGAGCGTCTGGAACTACTTCCATTACTTTTTCTATAAGAGGAGTAATGTCTTGTGCAGCAGCAGCTTTTTCTTGATCTGCTAAATCTAGAAATGCGTATCAATCACGAGCACTAGCGTAGATAATAGGGAAATCTGCTTGCTCATCTGTGGCACCTAGTTGTATAAACAAATCAAAAACCTGATCAACTACTCGATCTGGTCTTGCTGATGGTTTATCAATTTTGTTAATTACAACGATAGGACGAAGTCAGTGCTCAAGTGACTTCTTGAGAACGAACTTAGTCTGTGGCATTGGACCTTCATATGCATCAACAAGAAGCAATACTGAATCTACCATTTTCAACACACGTTCTACTTCAGAACCAAAATCAGCATGTCATGGTGTATCCATGATATTGATGGTTGTATCTTTGTATTTGATCGCCGTATTTTTCGCATAGATGGTAATCCCTCTTTCTTTTTCTTGGTCATTTGAATCCATAATAAGGGTTTGATCTTCTGCTTGTTTCATTGTCCCTGATTGTGTCAAAATTTGATCAACAAGAGTAGTCTTTCCATGATCAACATGGGCAATAATTGCAATGTTTTTGATAGCCATACTAATAAGTTTATGAAAAAAAAAGAAACCCGCAAAGAAGCGGGATAGATAACTAGTTACTAGTAGTATATAATCTCATGACAGATACAAGGGATAGAGCTTCGATTACATTCCATATGGAAAATTTTCTATGTCAGATACTCATGATTTTCTCACTTCTATCATGGCTAGTGCGTATTCTTTGAGCATAGCAAGAGAGTAGTGGACTCTCTCAATAGTTTTCTGCTCACGTTCTTGTATATTATCACTATTGTTTAGAATATCTTTTATATTTCTCAGAATAACATGCTGCGGAATGTAGAAAAATTGAGCATTTTTGTTACTACTTACTTTTAGCTCAGCTATAGGGTAGGCGCCGTTGATGCCAGCAGACACTCCTATTGCAAGTGCAGGTTTGTTTGCTAGTTGTTGACTTGAACAGTACAAAAAGAAGTTTTTTAGTCATGCTGGTACCATGCCAGCTCGTTCAGGGGCAATGATAATCAGTGCGTCTGTTTTGGTGAGTATCTCTTTCATTGGATGTCGAATATGTGATGTTTCTTGATATTCTGTTGAAGATGAGTCCCACATGTGATCATTCCATAGTGGAAGCGGATTGTTTGCAAGGTCTATGATGTTATGTTCTACTCCAAGCGGTAGGTTGTTTGCTAAATAGTTAGCTACCTTGCTAGATTGTGATCATGAGCGATGTGATCCTGATATTATGGTAAAGTGCATGAGTATATTTTTTGCTACTAATAAAAATTAGATTATATTTACTTCTACTTCTAAGCTAATCCCCGTCATTCCTTTGACTCTTTGTTGTAGTGATTGTGCAAAATCTCGAATTTTTGCTCCAGATTTTTCACCATGATTAACTAATACTAGGCAATGATTCTCGTATGTCCCGACCATTCATTCTTTCTCTCCTTTTTTGACTCATGCGAGCTCGAGTAGTTGGCCCGCAGCAAGTTTATATCTTGGCTCTTCACCGTCGACTATTCGATGTTTAATATCAGGAAAAGATTGTTGAATTTCCATGAATTGTTCTTCGGAGATGATGGGGTTTTTGAAGAAAGATCATGCAGTTCACATTTCACTAATAGATGGCAATTTGCTAGCACGAATATTACATATTTTCTCCACAATATCCATGAGTGATGCGTCAGATGAAAGTTCTCCAAGTGCTCCATATTCTAG
The DNA here is from genome assembly GCA_020631605.1 of bacterium. GTDB lineage: Bacteria > Patescibacteriota > Gracilibacteria > Absconditabacterales > Absconditicoccaceae > JAHDGZ01. The sequence continues at coordinate 25,347 of JAHDGZ010000004.1, read as the reverse complement.
ATGAGGTTGAGGTTCTTTTGAGAAAACAAATGTTACGTGAGTGATAAAAAATTTATCTTTCAATTCATGTTTGAAGACACTATCACGGTAGGCAAAGTGACATTCTCTGTGATTGAGTGCTCTTATGTTGCCACTTGTTAGATCGAATCATTTTACTGTTTTAATAACGCTTTCTACCTCGACACCATATGCTCCTATGTTTTGAATAGGAGCAGCTCATACAGATCCAGGGATGAGTGCTAGATTTTCAATTCCTCGTCGCCCTTTTCTTGCACAAAACTCAACTAATTCATGTCGATTATATCATCATCAAACAGTGAGCGTAGCTGATGTGTCATCAAAAGAAGTGAGACGCATTGTTTTTATGTTGTTTTTGATAACTAATCCATCGAAGTCACCTGTGAGAAGCATATTGCTTCCTCATCATAGAAAGAGGATGTTGTCTTTGTTTTCCTGATAGATATTTGATTCCACCAGTTTCATAAATTCGTCTGGTCTGTTGATTTCAGCAAAATAACGAGCTTTTGCTCATACACGAAATGTATTAAATTCTAGTAGTTGTTTGTTTTCTTCTATCATGTAGGATATTCCCTAGAGGAGATTAAATAGATTAATACTGTACTTTTTTTATTGAAGAATGAAAACCAAAATTTGATCTACTTCTTGCTTTTTTCATGCCTCTGTATACAGTGTTTGGATTAGTCTATGTGCCAATCTATGAATTGGTTATTTTTTCATTTATGAGCTAGAAAGTACCAAGATGCCAAAGAAAAAATCCATAGTAAAAAAACGAGATTGAGACACTATTGAGTTGAAATGAGTGAAAACACATAACCTCAAAGATATAGATATTGTCTTGCCTAAAAATCAGCTCATAACAGTTACTGGTGTTTCATGATCATGAAAATCATCTTTAGCTTTTCATACTATTTATAAAGAGTGACAATTCCGTTATATCGAGAGTTTGAGTTCTTATCTACGTCAGTTTTTCAATTTATGAACGAGACCAGATTTGGATATGAGTATCGGTCTGAGTCCTGCGATCGCAATAGAACAGAATAAGTCTATTGGTTCTAGCAGAAGTACTGTATGAACTATTACGGAGATCGATGATTATATTAGATTGCTCTTCGCTAAACTTGGAGACATGTATAGTTATGAGAGTGGGAAAAGAATCCAGGCTCAAACGATTGATCATATGATGAAGAGTATTGTAACAGATTACCAGGCTCAGAAGATTTTTTTGCTTCAACAGGTAATAGCTTTTGATGAGCAATCAGATTTTGAACGTTTTGTGAAGAAGAATAGAAATAGGGTAGAAAGAGGAAAATGATTTACTAGGTACCTTTTGGTGAGTGAAGAAAAAACGGAAATTGATCCTATCGAATTCTTTTATTTGGAAACACCTAATGTCCCTGAGACATTCTACCCACTGAAAGTATATGGTATTTATGACCGTGTTACTGTAGAGGAGAAAAAGATGGATAGATTACGTGAGGATGTCATCAAAATTTTAGCAGAAGCACCAAAGTTTGGTGTCTATGTCGAGGGTGATGAATCTCAGAAAAAGTGAAAGAAGTCGACGAAAACAACACACATTACTCGGTTTACAGATAAGAATTATGATGCAGACAATGATATAGAATATCCAGAATTTAGTTCACAGCATTTCAGTCCCAATAGACAGGAGTGAGCTTGCCCAGAATGTCATGGAATTGGAGAAGTGTTACAAGTTGATTTAGACAAGGTGATAGATGGTACGCAATTGTATCTTAATGCTATATTGCCTTGGCGTGATAGTAAATTGTGACAGGCGTTATTAAAAAAACTTGCTCACAAAAATGATATTGCTATTGAAACACGTCGATCTGATTTGCCTGAACGATTTCTTTTTACAGTTATCAATGGAGATGATGAATTGCTTCGTATTCCTATGGGCGGATGAAAATATATCAGTATGTACTACAAAGGGATAGAAGATGTTCTTAAAGACCAGTATAATAAGTGATTATTGACTGTGGATTTTCAAGCCATGCTAGATATGGATCAATGTCCAGAATGTCATGGAGCCAGACTTAGAAAGGAGAGTCTTCATGTGATGATCGATGTGTCGCATTGATCATGAAAAAAGAAAAAGAACTGAAAGAAGAGTCCTGAATCAGTAGCAGATGAAACTATAAGAAATCGAGGGACCACAGAAGTTTTGAGAACTCTGTTTAGGCAGGGCCTGTATAATATTGCGCGTGTACATGCTTTGACGATAGGTGAGTTAGTGGACTTTTTTGCTGCGTATCAGAAACAATCATCAAAAGCAGATGTCCTCATAGATAGGATTGTTACACCATTGTTAGATAGGTTGGAAACTATTAATGGACTTGGTCTTGGTTATCTTAATTTGAGCAGAGGAGTGAAGACACTTTCATGATGAGAGGTTCAACGTCTCCGTCTTGCTAAACAATTAGGAAATAAGCTTACGGGAATCATCTATGTGCTAGATGAACCAACTATATGATTGGATGATAAAGAAATTGATAATACAATTACTGCAATTCAACAACTCAAAGAAATGGGGAATACAATAGTTGTGGTAGAGCATCATGATAGATTCATAGCTGCGTCAGACTGGGTTGTAGAAATTGGTCCTTGAGCAGGAGATTTTTGATGACATGTTCAGTTCAACTGACCATACAAAGACTTCATCAAAGGAGATACCCTAACTGCTGAGTATATGAGAGGAGAAAGAGTTATTGATGTGACTTTTGATCATAATGTTCAGAATCACTCACTTCGTATAAAAAAAGCTTCAAAGTATAATCTTCAGGATGTCGATGTGGAGATCCCGTTATGATCTTTTACTATCATCACGTGACCATCTGGAGCAGGAAAAACAACATTAATGTATACAACCCTGTATCGTTTTTTGAATGAAAAACAGAAATATATTCAGTCATACATCAGATTGCAATTGCTCAAACAAGGACTGTCTTGGCAGGAAATTATTTCACTTCCTGTGATGAAGAGAGAGAGGTACGATGATATGGCTAATTTGGCTACTCAAGCATTCTATAAGGATATTGCAGTAGAAAGCATTTTGGGGTATGAAGAGGTGAAGAATATCATGTATGTCAATCAAAGTAGTATTGGAAAAACACCACGTAGCTGTCCTGCTACTTTTGTTGGCTTGTTTGATGATATTAGAAAGCTCTATGCTTGAGTACAAGACGCTAAGTATCTAGCTTTCACTACTGGTCATTTTTCATTTAATTCTTCGAAAGGTAATTGTGCAGAATGTAAGTGATATGGTTACAAAAAGGTAGAGTTGCAGTTCTTGCCAGATACCTATGTCGAATGTGAACTATGTCGCGGAAAACGTTATAAGCCAGAAATATTGGATATCAAACGAAGAGATAAAAATATCTCTCAAGTCTTGGATATGTATGTTGATGATGCGCTGTATTTCTTTGAGGAAATGAGTCATATACACAAACAACTGCAACTCATGGTAGATATTGGTTTGTGATATTTGAAGTTGTGACAGCCAGCGCATATGCTTTCAGGATGAGAATCTCAACGTTTAAAACTCGTAAAACACCTCTTGACCAACTATAAAGGACATACAATGTATTTCTTGGATGAGCCTACTGTTGGACTACATGCACATGATGTAGAGAAGTTACTTAAGGTATTGAAACAATTTCTAGATGAGTGAGATACTATAGTGATGATAGAACATGATCAGCACTTGCTGAAGTTTGCGGATAAGGTAATTACCTTAGAGAATGGTAAACTAACATAATGTTTCTTTTGTACTCTCTATGTTTTCAGAAACGTAATTTTACTGATTGCAAGTAGTTGACTTTTTTTTATTCTCTTTTTTAATCATTTTCTGAAATAGTGATAAATGATTAGTATTCGGGAGCTCCTACGTTGCTAGATATAGTGTGTGTGAACGCGTAGTATTATTTGAGCTCCTGTTTTTCATCAGCATTGTTCAATGGTAAGAAGAAGTTCTAAAGGACGCAAGCATAGAGAGAGGTGAATAAGGATGGAAAGTGACTTATGGAGTTCTTTGAGTTTTTCTACGATAGATATCTCAAGATTGTTGTTTGATGTCTATGGTGCTGAACTTGAACAGATTAATGCTGCTGAATATTTAGGTTTTTGTCCATTTCACTCTGAGACGAGACCTTCATATAGAGTCAATATGGAAAAATCTGTAAGTAAGTGTTATGGATGTTGAATAACCAAGACGTTGTACTCAATTTTGATGGATTTGCATCAGATAGAAGCAGTTTCTGTTACCCATCTGCTGATATTGAAAGAGGAATATTGATTAACTCAATGAGAGATAAGCAAACTACAGAATGCCATGTTTGAACGTAGGAAGCAACTAACTAACCAGTGAGTATATAAGTCTTCATTTTCTCAACTACCTGATGATTTCTTGCCATTCTAATGTCATCTCTCCGATAGTGTGATACATGCGGATAATTATAAAGTTTATGATTAATTGATTTGATAATGGCTACTGTTACTACTAATGCTAGGTGATTTGATGAGAGTAAAATAGCTATTATTGCTGGTTGATGATGAATGATGAGTAGTTACTCAGTAGGTTCAGCACTTGCACTTCATGATGTTTATGGGCTGGATGAGCCATGAAGAGTTATAGCAGGTTCTTGATCAGCAGGGACGATGTCCTATTACGTTTCTCAGCAGTTCGAATTTATTCAAGATATTCGAGAAAACTATATCACGTGACAGAAATTTATTAATTTCAAAAGATTTCGTCAAATATTAGATTTAGACTATTTGGTTGATGATGTTTTTGGTGCACAGGTACCACTAAATACGAATAAAATTAAGGCTTCTCAAACAGAGTTGTTGTTTCCTGCATTGAATCAAGTGACATGAAATGTAGATTATCTAGATATTCAATCATTGAGTGATGAAGATGTATATAAAGCATTGAAGGCAACAAAAGCTATTCCTTGACTCTATAACAAAAAGGTGATGGTTTGATGACATCATTATGCTGATAGTTATAATTCTTCTCAGCCTTGGCTTCATATAGAAAAGTGTTTGCGCGATTGATATGAGAAAATCATAGTGCTTGATAACGTCTCTACATGAAATGTTGATGTGATGACCTTTTTGTTGCTTGTTAGCAAAAGAAAATGGTGAATAATGGACACTCCTTTTTCTGCTCAATACTATGCACAAAATCTTTTAAGAAAACAAACGATTGATTCATTGGATAGATTGGAATGAGAGTGAAAGGTTTTTCGTCTTGCTCCCTCTGATTCACTTCCTTATTTTGGAAAAAAGTGAATTCTTAATGCTCAGCAAGATGTGATCAAACGTAGCGTAGCTCAATGATATGATGAGACAGCTAATGCACCATGATTGTTGGATTTTTTACATAGATAGGTTGAGTAGTTTTATTCTTTTTTGTGAATAAAAAAAAGACTCTACTGCTTGTAGAGTCTTTTTCTATTTAATGATATTGTTGTGTGGAATTAGTTTCCTAGGATTCTATTTACAGCTGCTTCGAAAGCAGGTGCTTGTTGAGCTCCACTTACTAGTTCCCAGTCACCTGTTTCTAGATTGATAACTACGTTACCTGGAGTACCTCTTACTCCGAACTTAGATTGACCTTCAGCCATTTGTGCGTCGATTTCAGCGCTAGTGTCACCGTTGTCTACACATGATTGCCATTCAGCCATATCTACTCCAACCTTTTCTGCTATAGCTTTATAGTTGTCTGGTGTTAGAGTGTTGTTTGCGAAGATTTCTGCTTCGTATGCGAAGAATGCTTCATCTCCACCTACTACCTTAGCACATTCCATAGCTTCAGCCGCTGGCTTAGCATTTGGGTGGAAAGAAAGAGGGTAGTGTCTGAATGAAAGTGCTACATCATCTCCGAATTTTTCTGATACTGTCTTTAGAGTTCCAGCATCTACATGTCTCTTACAGAATGGACATTCTACATCAGAGTATTCAATAATAGCAACTTTAGCATCATCTGATCCATTCAATGGGATGTCAGCTTTAAGAGCTTCCAAATCAGTAGCAGCAAGTTTCTTAGCAGCTGGTTCTGGTGTTGGTGCAGGAGTAGGAGCAGCAGCAGGTGTTGGTGCAGCAGCTGTTGGGTTTTCAATTGTGTTTTCTAGACCTTCAATAGAAGTTTCTTGGAATTCAGCAAACTTCTCAGTTTGGTACAATTCAGTAAGTTTTTCCCAGTTAGCTTGACCACCAACTTTAAGTGCTTCCACTTCCATTACTTGATTCTTGATAGCTCCTCCGAACAATGTCCATAGTTGAAGAAGTAGAACAATAACGAGTAGTACAATCACAGGAGTGTGTACATTGTTTGTTGTAGTTTTTTTTGCAGGCATACGAATATACATAGTAAACAAAGATAAATACTGCAGAAATAGTATTTTCTGACAAATACTAGTCTAGTAAATACCCTTGTTGAATGCAATATGCTTAGTCTTGTAGAACATCTTTTCGTTTGACTCCCATGTTTAGTGTTTGTATATCGTGTTGACTTATCTGTTATCTAGTTTTTGCTGGTCTTATTAGCATTGCTAATTATCTTAGACTAAGTAGAAAGTAGCTATCGTTGATTTTCATATTTTCAGATAAACATGAAGAAACTGAAACAAATAATTTTGCCGCATTTATTACTTGGTTATTTTGTTCGATTACTCTTGTTTTTTGTTTTAGAAACATTTTTTCTTTATGGAATTTGATCATGAGAGTGACAATGGCTTTTTTGGTTGTTGAGAGATTGACTACGATGGCTTATTGTTCTGTATGTTATAATTCTTTGATTTCAATGAAACAAACTGTCACTGTACTTTAAGAATGTGGTTAGGACTTCTAGATTTCCTTTTGCGATTCTTGTTACTTTATTATTGATGGGGATACGATCAGGATGGGTGTCTCTTTCATCAGGATTTTGATGGTATGAACGATTCGTATGATTCAAGTACGATTGGTATTATTTATTGCTTATTGTGAGTTGATTATTTGTTGGGAGTGTAGGCTTAGTTCAATGACTTATTACAAAAAACAATCTTCGTTGGTTTTTGCTTATGTTTGTTGCTGTAGTTGGTGCTTGAATTATTTGGCAGTTATGAAAGGTTGCTCTTCCTGATTTTTTTGTCACTTATTTGGGGTATTGACCATTTGGTGATTTCTTTCCATGAGAGGCACCGCCATTGTTTTATAAGACATGATCAGGTGGCCTTATGAGGCTGTCTGGCTTATTCGTCTGACCCAATGTGTTCTGATTTTTCCTTGTTTCCGTAGTTCCACTTCTTTTTTTGGCAGTAAAGCAAAAATTTGCTACAGTTAGTTACTTTATGCGTTTTGAGCGTCTTATTTCATGATTTGTTCGAGTGTTATGGTGATGATGTCTATTGTTAACGTTTTCTAGATGAGCATATGTTGCTTGATCACTAGCATTGATTCTGAGTATTCGATTACTTGCTGATGAGAGTAAGAGTATGCTTCGCAAAACACTGCTAAGTATTATTTTGATTAGTTTTTCGACGCTGTTGGTTCGATGAGTCAATTTTCTTAAACAGTGATCAAACGCTGAACGTGGTAGCTGAAATGTTGTTGCATTAGAGATGTTACAGTCAAATCTCTGGTGATACGGTCCATGAACAGCTGGTCCAGCTAGGCACTATTGGGCAGATTATAGTGATAATGAGAAAAACTCCTTATCTCTTGTAGAAAATGTCTACCTTCAACTTACTGTGAACATGGGACTACCAGGGATTGTTCTGTATTGTCTTTTTTGGCTTTTGTTTTTACTCTTTTTGTTGGAGCAAGTACGTTACCATAAAGGGCATAGAAATACTCTAACTTACCATGTGTTGCTTGGCCTTATCATAGCATTAGTTTGCTTGAATATAGAGTGATTGGTGCTGCATGTGTGGAGAGATAGTCAGTTTAATTTTCTCTTCTTGATTTTTGTTGGTTTGGTTTCTGGATATGCTATGAATCAATCATTTTATTGAAAAGAGTAAGTGACTATGAAACTAGATAGCCTGCTTCTAGGAAGTATAAAAGTGTTGTTGGTCGGTCTACTAATACATTTTTTTGTTCACACAGTTGTAAGTTTTGGTTGGGATTTTAATGTCCAACGAGTATGGGTGTGGAAAGAAATAGTTATACTATTCTTGGGAGGACTCTTGTGTTTTGATATACTAACAAAATGATGGAAACTACTTCCAGCCTATCGATTTCTGTGAACTATGTTATTGTTTTTTTCTTTGATCCGAACAGTAATAGTTAGCTTTGGCTTTTATGATCAAACTATCACAGAATGGCTTGTTGCTATTAGATATGATTATTTTCCTTTTATTGTTTTCTTGATACTGTATGGACTATCATGATATCACTGGATAGAAAAGAATAGATTGCTTTTTCGACTTCAAAATCTTCTAAAAGTCGCTGTTTGATGTGGTTTGATCTGGTATTTGTGATTACATTTTGTTCCTGATCTTTTTTCTCTCTTTTGATATAGTTTGGATGCACGACAATGGGTGATCAATGAATCCCCACCAGCTAGATATCTTACTAATGTGTGGCGATGATATATTAGAGGACAGTGATTGTTTGGTTGACCAGTAAGTCGAGGTTTTTATCTTATAGCTTTTTGGCCACTGATTCTGGGAAATATACTCATGAAGCACCAATCTCCTATCAGATGGCAAGATATGCTTTTCTTGATCACAACGATAGTGGTTGCTGTTGTGACCTTTTCTAGAGTAGTGTGGTTTCTCTTATTAGTCTGATCTTTTTTGGCTATTGGGCTAGTGATTCTTCTCTGATACAAAAGACATATTCTAGTAGTGCTAAGTTGTATTTGTTTGTGAGTTGTGTCTAGTTACTGAATTGTTTCTCTCCTTTGACCAGCTGATGTTCCAGTTGCAGAAGAGCGTAATCAGTGAGTTTGGGAAAGAGAGTTATCAGATAAGTGACATATGGAACTATTGTTAGAGGGTATTGTTTTTCTTTGAGAGAAACCACTATCGTGACGAGGCGCAGGTGCATCATGACCTGCTAGTTATAGAGTGTGATCTGATAATGAAGATTTTTTTAATACTGAAAATCAATATCTCCAATTATGAGTAGAGTGGTGAGTGCCATGACTTTTGTTGTATCTCGTTTCTTGGTTGTTGGTTTTTTTTCTTGGAGTTCGTTCGCTGTGGGGAGAAAAAGTTATGCTTATTCCATTTCTCTTGTCCTTTGGTCTTTTGTTATTGTTTGCTGCAGGAATGCTCCATCATAGTTTAGTTGATGTGCAAGTGATCTATAGTTTGATGATTGTACTTTGAGTGTTTGTATGAAATTATACTAGAATTTAATTGTTTCGTGCATCTACAATTCCACCAAAAAACTCTTTGGTAGATCTTACAACAAATCAACTTCCTTCACTCACTATGGTCCAGAGTCCATTTCCGACAAATTGTGCTCATTCAATAGCTCCATAACCAAGTGCATATCATATTTTCCCATCTCGAACTTTTTCAACTGTCTGGGTTGTCCCATCTACTACAGTAGTGTAAACGAGCTTTCCTCCTTTAATGGTAGCACTTTTTATGTTTTCAGCTTTTTCTCCTGATTTTACTAATAATTTCTTTGCTAGATTGAGCGTGTATGAGTCAGATAACTCTTCTGATGCGGCTTCATACATTGATTTTAGGTTGTTCCCTAACGCTATAGCAGATCAACTTACAACATCAACTGCTGTGTTTTCTATAAATTTAAATGTCTTGCCTGCTAGTGCGCCTGTCCATGCGCCTGGATTACCTTGTTTTATTAGTTCTCGAGTTTGCTCAATACTTTGTTGTACTCCGTTGATAGTGAAAACTGATACTCACTCTTTGTTTACAGAAATTCCATCTATTTTTTCCTTGATATTTTCTATTCAGGTGAGGATCGCAGAAACAAATGCAACGTTCTGTGTATCTAACTGTTCAGGATTTGCTTCTACTTTGTTGTTCCATGGTAGGCTATTGAGACGATCACGGTAGTAATTCAGATTGTTGTCGTTATCAAGTGCGTTTATTTTGGTATGAGAAGCAAAGTATCATGATAGAATCCCATCCCCATAGACAGTAAGTGCATCACGATTAAAGTAACTACTTCATGATAGTCGCTCGAATGGAGCTTGATCAAACATGATGCCATCACCAGAGGTGTAGAAAGGTTTTGCTGAGTGAGTTTTTTTGTTTTTGAATTCATTGATTACCCACATCTCATGTTGTGCTCGTCTGACGAGATCTCTCACATCATTGATTTCTTTGTGAGAAGGGTATTTTTCACCATTAATAATTGTTGTATAGGATTTAGCGTATCCATCTATGTCCAGTAGAACACTATTTCATCATTGTTGCATTAATACTTTTCCATCGACTACTGATAGATCTACTTTGCTAGCAGTTTTTATCCATATTTTGTTTACTTCAGAGATTAGTCATTCTTTTGTTTCTTTGCTTGCTTTTAGGCTACTCAGCTTAGCAGAGTAGTTGTGAGGATCTTCAAACTTTTCTGTTTCTTCTCCGATTTTGCCTGCTTTTTCTATTTTGTCTTTATTCTTGGCGTAATACCATGCTACTGTGTCTTTTTTTGTATCACCACTTTGTATAGCACTTTCTATGGCTGCTTGAGTAATTCATAAAGTAGCCATTGCCTTGATCATTTTTCTCTTACATGAACTGGTTTCAAATGCAGCTTGCACAGCAAGAGCTTGTCCAGTTTCTCCTCTTTCCCATAGCTCTTTTTCTAGTGCTTTATGGTCAATGTTTTTTACTTCACCATTGGGTTTGAATGTCATGTGTTTTTGCATGACGCTAAGTGGTACTCATCATAGTTTTGCTGCTAGAAATTTTGGCTGTGTGTATTGTTCTTCTCTTTCCTTTGCTTTGCTCGTATTGCCAATTCTATTGTTGTCTTCAGCAACTACTTCATCGAATGATTTCCCTCCTAGTGATTGCCATGCTTTACCTAGTTTGACTCCATTCATAAGGAACCAACCTCATCAGAACAATGCTAGTGCTCAGGCATTCTTTTTTGCTTTTTCTGTATCTCCACTTATAAGATTTGAGGCCAAAGAAATTCATTTCCAAATTGCTAAACCTCAGAGGAGTAGTCAGCCTATTCCCATTGCTCCTGATGCTATACCTTTACCTCTACTACTCATTCGATCAGCTTTGCTTATTCAGTTTCTCAAATGATCTTTTCCCGTTCGTTCATCTTTTGCTTTTTGGCGTCTTCTGGTAGAGTAGCTTTGTGGAGATCTGTTTTTAGATCTGTTGGTGCTATATCATTTATCAAATTCGCTGTATGTTTCTCGTTTTGCTTTTCTTCTTTTTACTTCTACATATCCTTTTGATTTTGCAGTTAGTTTGTTCACCTGATCGCTTACAATATCTTCTCTAAGCTGGTCTCTTTGTGCCATGAAAAGTTCTGTCTGTGTGTCATATTCAACTCCTGCTTTCTGAAACTCTTGCTGTAATTTATCTACTTTATTTCAAAAAGATTGCATGTTCCCTTTGTCGAGCGCATCACCTGCTTGTCTTTTGAGTCTGTTGATTTTTCTTTGTCACATGACAGATACATATTTTTGATGAATATGTAGAGTATAGTGATTTTTTTCCTCCATAAAAAAAAAGAGGAGTAAGCCCCTCCTTGTCTATTGACAATTATAAAATTACTCTTTTAACATCTATCTTGTGTTGAATTCAGAACAGGTCATGAACAATTTCTATGATAAAATCTTTTTTCTGTTCATCTGTGTATTCTTTGGTGTCTATGATTCAGAAATACTGTAGTATTTCTATAATTAATTGTAGCAATTGTTGCTGATCTAGGGCTATATTGTCGTGATAGGTGTATGAAAGCTTTTTGAGATAAGACACATACGAACTGAGTGAATCGGCTGTCTCTATTTGATGAATATCTTTGAAAAAAATATCTACTTGGGCCTCTCTTGCTTCTTGTCGAAAAAAGGGAGCTAACATTCCAACAAAGACTTTGTGATTTACATATGTGGATCACGTTTTTGTCTTATGAAAAAAAACTTTGTGAAAGTATGAGATGATTTTTTCGCTTTCAACTGCTTGTAATAAAAAAATAAGAAATTGTGCGAGAGCTGCTCCTTCTTGTTTGCTTGTTCTGATCTGCCCTCTCGTTTGAGCCGCTTTTTTTTGCTCTTTTTCTATGCGGGCAATGGCTTGTTCTTTTGATTCAGAAGATTCTTGCCCTTCAGAGGATTGATTTACTTCTCCTGCTGATTCCCCCAAAGATGATCAAAATTCTTCTAAGCTCATCTAGCACATTATAAGTAAAAAAGATAGAAAAATGTAGCTGTTTATGCTTGCAATGCAACGCTAAATTGGTATATAAGACCCTACTGTGTTCTGCACAGACTATTTTTCGGTTTGTAATGATATGGCACGGTAGCTCAGTTGGTTAGAGCGCGCCTCTCATAAGGGCGAGGTCGGGAGTTCAAGTCTCCCCCGTGCTAAGTAACTTAGAAGCTGTGTACTAGACATAACCCACTGCTTACCCCTAAAATTTAGGGTGAGGTGCCTGAGTGGCTGAAGGGAGCTCACTGCTAACGAGTCGAACGAGAAATCGTTCCGGGGGTTCGAATCCCCCCCTCACCGAACTAATACAATCTAGAATGAACATAAACTATTTATATCTCGTATAATAATTACGATGGCTAGTAAAAAGAAATGAGCAAGAATGTTGTTTGCTCGACTATGTAAAGCATGTAACAAGAAGAACTATGTAAAGAAATCTCATAGAGACAACTTGCCTAGTATTTTCAGAAAGTATTGTCCAAGTTGTCGTTCTCACCAAGAACATAAGTCAAAGGATAAGCTTAAATAATTGCTAATACATACAGGATTTTACCTAATTTACGAATGTACTTCAGATGTTGAAGATCAGACTTGCAAGAGCAGGAAGAAAGAAAAGACCATTTTTCAGAATTGTTTTGACAGAGCACACAAAACCAGTACACGCTGGTTATAAAGAGGTGTTGTGATGGTATGATCCACTAAGTCACACTATGAAAGTTGAGGTGGAAGAAGTGAAGTCTTGGTTTGCTAAATGAGCTAGACCATCGAACAGAATGGCTAAACTTTTGCACAAACATACAAATGATGATTTTTTCAAAGAATTTATTGTCTATACAGAAAGAACAAGAACAAAAAAGAAAGAGGTAGATGATGCCTAACTTTTTTGCATAATTTTCTGTTTTCTTTACCTTCTCATCTCATACTTCTATGTTGTTGACGACATCATGAGTTCATGATATCTTGCTAACAGCATTTGCGGTTTTGGTTTTGATTATTTTGTGAGGATGTATCTATGCATTGCTAGTAGCAATCTTTAGATTTGTCTTTGCATGATGAGATGCTGACAAGGTTAAATCAGCGTATAATAGTATCAGATATATGATCATAGGACTTCTGTTTACAGCATTTCTGCTGTTCATTTTTCCTTTATTGTTCAAACTTATTCAGATACCTGATTATGAGTTTTTCACAGCAAGAAATATCTTTGCTAGAGTGTGAGAAATTATTCAATATGTTTTCCAAATTTGAGGTTTAGCGAGAGAGAATAGTGGTTTGTTTGAACCACTAGATACATGATCATCAAGATGATCAAATTATAGTTTATAAGAGTTTAATTTTTTGAAAAAAGTAATGCATATTGTTTGTGATTGACATCAAATAGAAGAAGATTTTGACTGAATTCTACAAAAGAATAACTATACTATTTTGTATTTTTATCCTAAAGATAATACCCCAGGTTGTACAGTAGAGGCTAATGAATTTAGTGCTCTTGTGGATGAATTCTCAAAATTTTCTGTTGGAATTGTTGGTGTAAGTAAAGATTGAGTGAAAAGTCATTGTAAGTTTACGACTGATCATGGTTTGTTGTTCCCTCTCGTCTCGGATACTGATCTTGTATTGCATGAAGAGTTTTCTACTATATGAGAGAAGAAGATGTTCTGAAAAAGTTATACATGAACGATAAGAAGTACTTTTGTTCTAGACAATAATAGACAGATTCTCAAAGAACGACGTAATGTTAAAGCAAAATGACATGCACAAGCTGTCTTGGATTATTGCGCCACTCTCTAGATTTTACTTTCAGCTACGTAACACACAATGAAAAAACCAAACATTAATATTCTAGGACTTTTTTGATCAATCAAGAATTTTGATTGGAGTAAAAGAATCTTGTTTCTTTTGTTAACAATTGTTTCTTTGTTGTTGATTTTCTTTCCTATACTGCGCATAACAACCTCATGAGATGATGGGATGAGTGTTCGATTGATTAGTGGATCATTTTTTGGATTAGCAATATTGACGCTTTTGCTATTGTTGGTCCTACGATGACGAAACTTTCATCATGGGATAAGACAGTTCATCCACGTTGTGTTTGGTTTCAAAGATAACGACCACCTTCTAAATTTTTGATTGGCTCTTACTATTGTTTCTTCATTGTTGTGAGTAGGTAATGCCATAGGGGTTACGAGTGTCGTTACTTCATCAATTAGTACTACAGTGTGGTACAATATTGCATTAATTCTTTTGTTTGTTTTCTTGTTCTATTCTTTGTATCTCATGCTACAAGAAGCTCGCTTATTGAACAAAACAAGATTCATGAATATTATTAAACGTGATGATTCAGACTCAGAGGAAAAACAAAGTGTCCAATCTCTCTTTGAAGATGATGATTAAAATGAAGTCACTGTAAGATACTATTATCGTTGAATAACATGAGGAAGTGAGTCATCAAAGACTCGCTTTTTTGTTATGTCATAAAGTCTCGTCTTAATAAGTGTCTCTTTATTTAGGTCTGATTCAAAATCAACAAATTGACATGGACAAATATTGCAATCAATGACATCAATGACTGGTCCATCTTCATCGTCTGGTGGTAATATAATGGGTGGTCAGTCTTCACAATCTAGTTGATGTTGAAAACAGCATTGTTCTTGTGTGAGTTCATGACATATGCACTCTGGTCAGTAAGGAGGATTGTTACATTCATTGTCATCAGGACAATCTAAGTTGTGAATCTCACAACATTGCTCTTGTGTGAGTCCATAACACATACACTCCGCTCCATATGGTTGTTCAGTGCATTCATCGTCATCTTCATCTGGATCATCCTCATCGTCAGGACAGTCTAGTCCGTACTGTTCACAACATTGCTCTTGTGTGAGATCTTTGCAGAGACATTCATCAGGATAGGGTTCTTTGCAATGATCGTCATCACAGTCTAATCCGTGCTGCTGACAGCATTGTTCTTGCGTAAGACCAAAACACATACATTCTATTCCGTATGGTTCTTCAGTACATTTATCATCATCTTCTTCTGGGTCATCTTCATCATCTGGACAGTCTAATCCGTGCTGCTCACAACATTGTTGAGCTGTCAATCATTTGCACTTACACTCGTCTGGATAAGGTTCTTTGCAATGATCGTCATCACAGTCTAATCCGTGCTGCTGACAGCATTGTTCTTGCGTAAGACCAAAACACATACATTCTATTCCGTATGGTTCTTCAGTACATTTATCATCATCTTCTTCTGGGTCATCTTCATCATCTGGACAGTCTAATCCGTGCTGCTCACAACATTGTTGAGCTGTCAATCATTTGCATTTACATTCGTCTGGATAAGGTTCTTTACAATGATCTTCGTCACAGTCTAATCCGTATTGATCACAGCATTGTTCTTGCGTGAGACCAAAACACATACATTCAAGTCCGTATGGCTCATCTTTACATTCATTTTCGTCTTCTCCATCATCATCACCCGTATCAGGGCAATCTAGCCCATGCTGTTCACAACATTGTTCTTGTGTGAGATCTTCACAGATACAGTCATCTGGATATGGCTCTTTACAATAATCACTACAATCTAGTCATTGTTCTTGACAACACTGTTGCTCGGTAAGACCAAAACATTTACACTCTAGTCCATATGGGTCATCTTTACACTCATTGTCATCTTCACCGTCATCATCGCCAGTATCCGGACAGTCTAATCAATATTGTATACAACATTGTTCAGTAGTAAGTCATTCACATTTACATTCTTCTGGGTATGGTTCTTTACAGTAGTCTTTACAATCTAATCATTGTTGTTCACAACACTGTTGCTGTGTGAGGCCAAAGCATTTGCACTCTAATCCATAAGGATCTTCTTTACACTCATTGTCATCTTCACCATCATCATCGCCTGTATCAGGACAGTCTTGATTGTGTTGTTGACAACATTGCTTCTGAGTTAGTCCTTCACAAACGCATTCTATTGGATACGGTTCTTTGCAATAGTCATCTTCTCTAGGAGTAGGGGCAGGTAGAGCAATAGGGATTGGTGTTGATGTACATCATAGATCTGGGTTGATTTCTGGACAACCGTCTTTGTCGAAGTGACCATTATAATTTTCACCTAATGATGGACACGCATCATCTTGATCGCTGATGCCATCATTATCTTTGTCTGTTTTGTTTCGTATGAATCATGTCTGTGATCAACCTGTATACACTCATTGAGAATATCTATAGGATTTTCATGTGTTGAGTAGTTGAGCGAGTCATTGACAGATATCTCCTTGTCCATCATTATTTTGATCTTTTTGCTCACTGTTTTGATTGAATGGGCAGTTGTCTAACTGACAAGAAAGATTATCAAATCATATTCGATCAGGATTTTGACTTTTTTGTTGAACCCAATTTCGATTAATATTTGATTTGTCTATCGAGCAGTCACTCTTCTCATGAGTAATAAGTCAGATAAGATTGGGTACTCAATCTCCATCTATATCATTGTCACAGATGTCAGGAATAGTGTCTTGGTCTTGATCACATATGAGGTTTGAAGAGAGGGGATTATTGAAATGCTGTAAGCATGTTTTCGACCTATTTTTAATCACAGTTGCTTTACTATGTAATGAGAGGCAGTGTTGGTCAAATATATCATATGAGAGTGTGTTTTGTCCTCCTTGTCTCAATGGTCGCATGACTCATATGGTTGCTGGTGGTATCAAATCGAACTCAACCTCAGTTACTGCTTCATTTTTTCTTATATGAGTACTTGGTACCAATGTTGCTGTATTTGATATATTAATGTTACTTGCACCAGTATTATTGAAAATTATTTCATCAGGTACTAATGAGTATGAAAATGCCTGTGAGTGCTGTAAGTCACGAGCACGGACCGTAAGAGTAGCTTGTAGAGTATTTCCGTCTAGGAGAATAATACGTTGTTGAATCACAAAAACTCCGGCTTCAGGAATTGTGTATGATAAGCTTGTACGATCTGATTGTACTTTATTTTGGTTCACATACCACTGGTGAGAAAGAATCTGGTCAGCTGATATATTGAGATTTGATTCAACTAGTAAGGTAGAGTTTACATCAATGCTTGAGGAGTTGTTTTTTAGTAGAAAGAGAAATGCATTTCATTGATTTTTGTAGTGTGAGATTTCATTGATGCTTATTGTTTGTCATTCTGTATCTTTGTGAAGTACACTAATAATATTTGTTGATTGTGAATCTACTATGATCTTTTTTTCTTGATTTTTTTTTCCATTGAGAAGAATTTCAACTGAGTCTGATGATGGAACTGTTGGTATGTCGAGTGATACTTGTTTGTCATCATATGAATCAACAGATGCGAAGAAGTTATCTAATGCGTTTGCTGTAGGTATGTAGACACTAGCTGCAGCTTGAGCACTCCTATCTCATTTAATGATTTGAGCTTGAATATAATGCATTCATGCTTTGGTAAATGTATGCTCTATGGTGCTCCCTTTGTAACTGTATCCATCAGAAGTGATCCATTCTACCTGTGATGTGTCGCTGTTGCTTTGGCTCGATACATTGATGCTATATCTTTGTGTCCCATCTGTGATGTTCAAGTCTGTGACATCAATAGACAGACCAAGTTCTGCTATGTTGCTACAAGTGGTATTGGTTCTGTCAAAGAGACATTGATCTCGATCACCTGTGATCACTTCAATCACTATGTTTCCAGATTCATCTATAATTCATATTGGATTTTGAATACCGTCGTTGTCAGTGTCGTTGTCACATACATCTCCATATGTATCGTTGTCATAATTATCCTGTGAAGGATTGTATGTATAGGGACAGTTGTCTCTTGCGTTGTCTACTGTATCACAATCATAGTCATGATCTGGTGTACATTGGACAATATCAAATATGTTAGCAAAAGCTTGTATTGCTGTGAACGGAGCAACAAGATTGTGGATAGATAAGTTTCACTGTAAGTATTCTTGTTCTTGTGTCAGTATGTTTGTTTTTTCTAATAAGTTCAATTCTGATACGGGCCATGCTCACTGTTGTAATCATGGATATGGACGCATGGCACAGGCATCTAGATTGAAACGACAATATTTGAGATAGGTGCTTACTTCATCTCTCTGAGATAATTTACATGACTGATTACCACATTTTAATTCTCCAAGGTTTATTACTGTCTGATCTCCCTGATTCCATCATTTTTCTTGTAACTCAGTAGCGGATAAACTTTTAGTCCATTCTTGAATGGTTGCTCGATTTGTAGAAATATCTGATGCTACCAATGGAGCAGCAATATTGATAAGTATTTGGATAAACTCTGCGTTGGTAGTGTTGTTAATTCAACAAAAGTTTCATCAACAAATAGGACTGGTTTGCATAGGATATCAATTCATATATCATTCATCTCCTACATGTGCCACACAGTAGTAGTAGTTGTCGTTTTCGTAGGTGGTGTATGGTTCTTGTATGTCTCAGAAGTTATTACCTGGTTCTCCCTGGAAGGTGTTCCATCGATTTGAGTCAAATGATTCTCTGGTGCTTTGTGAGGGATTGGTACAATCATTACAGTTGACTGCATTGAGTAATCTTGTTATCTCATAACGAGATATAGTTGATTTACTCGTTAACTCCTCAATATCCCGACCAGTCGTTTTTAAGTTTTCGAGAAAAGCTTGCTCGTTTGCTATTGCAGAACCGAACATTGAAGCTGTTAGTAGCGATAATGACAAAAACTGTAGAATTACTTTTCTCATGTTTTGATCGTCTCTAAATAGACAATCTAAGTATACCTAATGTGGCATTAATGAGCAATTTACTGCTTCTTTTTTGAGGTCAGTAGTTGACAAGTTGAAATAACCTTGTGTTGCTTTCTTGTTCTCTGAGAATCAACTTCTTGTGATCTATTTTTTTAGAAGAATTAGATTCTTTCGAAAAGAATTCACTTTTCTTGCGAGCTTAGCATCTCTCTTGCTACTTTGCATTTTCATGGGATGACGGGTGTGTATCACTCAATGATCACATCTAGTAAACCAGCTATGTCATTGAGCACTTGTTCTGCTTGTGCGGCTGTGATTTCTTTGTTCCATGGTTCTTGACCAGGACGAGATATGTATTCGTTTGCAAAAATTGCGACTTGGTGCACATGAGAAAGAGCAGCATGTAGATCATATGACTCAAATGCTTGTTCTATCTCTTTTGTGCTTTCTGTGATTTTTTGAGATATGCTAGGAGAGAGAGAACTGGTATCTAATGTAATCTCTTTTTTGTTGGCTAAATGTATTGCTCTATTGAGCAGATTCCCAAAGCTATTGGCCAAGTGAGAGTTGTAGAGATTGATAAGATCCTCCTCTTTGTATGCTGCATCTCAAAATGTAGGAATTCATGCGATGAGGTAATATCTCACTGCATCTAGTCAGAATTTTTCTAATTGCTCCATGGGATCGATAGTATTTCCTAATGTTTTAGACATTTTGTTGCCATCTGGACCAAGTATCATTCAGTGTACGAGAAGTGTTTTGCTCTGTGGTAATCACGCAGATGCTAACATTCATTGTCGAATAGCTCATTGAAATCTGAGATTATCAGGTCAACATATTTGCACACAGTTTGGTGACTCTTTGGTCCCTCGATATTGTTGAAATTTTTCTTGATCAGATGGATATCCCACTGCGCCAGCATAGTTACTCAGTGCATCAAATCGAACATACATGACTTGACTATCGTCGTTAGGTACTGGTACTCACCAAGGAAGGTTCTCCTTCTTTCTTGAGATGGAAATATCTTGTAGATCTTCAACAAAATTTCTTAACTCATTTCCTTTGTGCTGTGGTAGTACAAAGGTAGTTTCATTGATGTGCTTGAGTAAAGTTTCCCTGTGCTTAGAGAGACGAAAAAAGTAATTTGTTTCATCGTATGCAACGGGTTCTTTGTTATGATCTGGGCATTTTCCTTCAACTAATTCTTTGGATGTTTTAAAACTTTCACAACCGACACAGTAGAGTCCTGTATATTGTTTTTCATAAATATCATTATTGGCATCACACTCATTCCATAGACTTTGTGCAACGGCATAGTGTTCCGTATCTGATGTTCTATAGAATGACGAATATGATATTTCAAAGTGCTTACAAAATGTCTTGAATGTCTCCACATTCATGTCGACGAAATCTTGTACACTCATCTTATTTTCTTCTGCTTTTTGGAAAATTTTCAATCCATGTTCATCTGTTCATACATTGAATATTACTTCTTTCCCTTGTTGTTTTTGCCAACGAGCAATGCTGTCTGCTTGGATGAACTCAAGTGCATGACCAATGTGCGGCTTGGCGTTAACATAAGGTAGAGTAGTAGTTATATAGAATGAGTTGTTCATAGAAAAAGTAATGACGTAAATAGTTTGTAGGTATCAGAAAATGTAGGGATTGGCTGTGTGAAGGCAAGCTTAGGACAGTATTTGTTCTAAGAAATGTAGAGCTCTGTCTTGATCGAGAAAGAAAGGTGAGGTAGCAATAGTGACAAGACTTGCTGATGTGATGAGCTCTCTCACCTTGCTTAGTTCCTCTCTAGGTATCTGTTTTTCTAATGCTCGAAAATCTAGATCAATATCTAGAATAGTTTGCTTACTATCTACCAATGTCGTGCTGAGAAGCTTAGACGAACTTCTAACTTGTTGGCATTGAATTCAAGTAGCTTCAACGAATGGTGGTATAAAGTTACCAATCTGACACTGTAAATTTGTGAAATCCCATGTATAGCTTTTATCCCCAATCTTACTTGTATCTAAGTGGTTTTTGTTTGTTCCCAAATCAGCATGTGCATCTATATGTATTACCTCTCTCTTGTTTCGATTTTGATTTCATTGAGTATTGATATGCTCTAACCAGAAATACAGTGCATGATTATGATTGTCCATGATGTAGATGTTCTGTTTTTCTAGTTGATAGAGGTGTGCTAGCCCTGTGCATGATTGCAATGTATGATTCTGATCTAAGTCTTCAAATACTATATGTTTTCCTAATATTATTTCTTTGTGAGAGTCAATTTTTTTGAGTGAAGGGATAATGAGGGATGGATTCTTTCCTTGGATGATTTTTCTTTCATTGAACGCGTGTGCATTGTTTCCTCTGTCTTCTTGTAATTCGTATTGACTTATGTACATTTAGTTGTGTTTAGTTCTTTTGAATAAAGTATATGATATCATCTGAAGGATTGAAATGAGTGAAACTCGATAAGGCGGATATCTGAATCTTGAGCCTATTGAAAACGACATATAATAATAGCCTAAGTGATATTTTTCCCAAAATTGAAGAACTTTCCACCCTACCATTTGTAAAAGGTTTCTCTTTTACCCTCGAAGCAGAGGATGAGCTTAATCAGGTATTGAGTGTTGTCCCTCTTTTTAAATGAAGAAATGAAGGTTATCTTTGCTTGAAACGTGGTACATCAAACAAGTTCTTTGAGATGCTCACTGAAACCTCAGTAATTGAAGAGACACTCAAGAATATAAGATCTCTGACGCTTACACCTAAGGTTTCCTGAGTCTTGGATGAGCTGACGAAAGATGGTTTTTTAAAAAAACCTAAATATGATAGTGGGCATTTACAGCAAACAAATAGTGTTCTTACTCTTCATGGATTAAAAATCATCAATAAGGATGTTAACTCGAAAAGTAAATATACCTCTGAGTCAACTTATTACCTATGTAAGCTTGTAGATGAAGTGATAATGGATGTCTAATTTGTACTCAAACACTAACTATTAGATAATAATTCCAAGAACAAATAATCACCCTATCAGTATTACATTTCGAACTACGATTGATCGTTCTGATGATCATTTTTGAATTTTTTCTTCGATGACATCACGTAGCTTAGTTTGCAGCTCTTCCATCTGACTGTGAGGATCTCATGAAGTCAGTGAATTAAAAAGTGTCTCTGTGTTTACTCAGAGTAAATAATTACTGAGACGTTTGATCACCCAAGCAACCATCCCACTGAGATTTTCATTAGTGTTGCTTACTTGATTGCGAATATGTACTAGTTGGTTTGCTATTCCTGTAGATACCTCATCCAAATCATCCTGATACGAACGAAATATGCTATCTACTACTAGTGGCATTATTTTTGTTTTGAGCGAAAATATATAGACGAATGGGAACACTAGAGAGAGTATGATTCAGAGTGTGATCCATGATCGAGATATAAAGTTTGATCAAAAGAAAACGAGAAACAGTATCCATCATAGATTCAATACAATACCCACAACGAAAATTGATGTTACCCTTTTGACGGTGGATGAGATAGTCATTCATAACTTGTCTTGGTTCATGTTTTGCCCAGGAAATTAAAGTGTTACTGTTGATACTACTGACAATATCACTATTTTCAAACTATGTTTATTTTCTTTTGTTGTACCCCGATATGAAGATACTATTTCATGGACATTCGTTTGTTGAACTAAGCTATAGTCAGTGATCAATTCTGATCGATCCATACATAAATGGGAACCCATCATGTGATGTTACCTTTGATGATATGATTGCTAAAAATATCGTAGCCATAGTAGTTACGCATGGACATGATGATCATATTGGTGAGACAGTAGAGTTGGCTCAAGTGAGTAATGCAGTAGTTATTACTACCTATGAACTAGGAAAATATTTGATGAACGAGAAGTGATTAGAGAATGTGAGTACACACGGTATTTGATGATGAGTTGATTATGGAGATTATCATATAAAATTTTTTCAAGCGTGGCATGGTTGATGAATTACCTCATATACTCATGGTTATACGACAGTAGCAGCTGGGGTGATCCTTTCAATATGATGAAAGACAATCTATCACGCGTGAGATACTGGTCTTTTTTTGGACATGAAGATGCTTAAGAAACTTTATGATATAGATCTGGCTTTTTTGCCTATAGGTGATAGGTATACGATGTGAATCAAAGATGCATCTATAGCTACTGGTTGGATAAAACCTAAGAGAGTTGTGCCAATACACTACAATACCTGGGAAAAGATTTCAGCAGATACAGATAAGTTTGAAAAACTTGTAGGAAAAGAATCAAGTAATACAAAGGTGATTGTTATGGAGTGATGAGATGAGATTAAACTGTAATTTATCTTGCTAGCAGCTATGGAGTATAAACTTCCAGTTAATTTCAATCAACGTGATATAGATAGAACTTCAGCTAAGGTACCAAGAATTAATTCTTCAAATCCGCCAACAGCCAATGACTATTTGACCACCCAGTTGCGATGAGTATTGCATCCTCTTTATGGACTAGAGGAAATCAATGCATTATTGTTAGATTTTTTGATGGATACAGAAGATCCTTTTGCTGAAAAATGAAAGGGCTGATATTCTTGGCAATCTAGGATAAGAAAATGAATTTTAAAGAGTTTGTGAGTATCAGCTGAATATTTTTTTCTGGACTATTTGATGAGACATCCTTCTCAATCAGATGCAGCTACATTTTCCCATAGGAAGTGACCATGGTTGTTAGATCATAAGGTGAAGGCTGACTTTCTTACCCATATGGTTTTTCATGAGGAAGATAATGAAAAGTTGAATTCTTGTTCGTTTGGTGTTCAATTCTATTATAAAAAGACAAAGTACTGACTTCCAGTCTTGGCAGCATGATCTATTCGTCATAAAGAAAAAGCAGTTGTAGCCTGAATGAAGCATAATGACTTTATCTTAGAGAGGCTGCCTGAATATTTGCAGCCAGAGATCCCCACTTTTCTTATTGTCAATTCTGAACTTCTACAGAAAAATAGGAATGACAAAAGAATTAAGGGGAGCTTGTTCCATACAGCATTTGATCAGTGGGAGAACTCTTGATATGATGATTGTGGTCCATCGTGAATGCTTGAAGATAAATTTCGTGATCAACTTGGTGATATGTCATATTACTACCAAAAGGCATGTTTTACTTTTATTAATATGCTTAAGGAGATACAAGATTGAGTTCGTGAGAATAAGAATTTTAGTGAACATCAAGAACATGAAAGAGCGTTTTCTGTCAATACATATAACAAAAGGACCAAGAGAGTCGTTTTTGAATTTTTTCAAAAAGGCGAAAGAAACCAACTCTTTATGTCTGTGGCATTTCGTATTCCACTTGCTTTAGAGGAGAGATTGTAGAGATATAAGTAATTTTATGCTCACATATAGACCATGTTGAAATCACATAGGAGAAACAAACTATTATATGAAGTGAAACGTTATTTTGGTGAAATAGATGTTGTTTTTCGTGAAGTGACGGCATGAAGAACAAATACAAATTTCTTTGTAGAGGCATGACGTGATACTTATTTTTTGAGATCAAATATTACCAAGGTTGTAGACTCAGAATTCTGAGGAAAATTGGAGAAAGAAAGTAAAATATATCAGCAGTTACAGGGGAAGGGAATTACTTCAGAATTTGTTCATTTTTATGATGAGGGTGACTTACAGTTTTTACTTTTGGAAAAGCTTTCGTGAATACCTCCACAACAATTTTTTCAGCATCAACAGCTTATCAAAGATTTACTGATTTCTTTTCAATCAATAGACTATAAAGAGTTATCTTTTTTGCATAAGTTTGATCTTTTTGTCGATTTCAAAAATCTCTTGGAGGAAAGAATAGCTCATGTTACCAGTGTCTCACTACAAGAAATACTTAGCTCACTTACGAGTTACCTCTATGATAGGAATTGGAACTTTGAACAAGAGTTTTGTCTTTGTCATAATGACTTTAGGAGTGATAACTTATTGGTTGATGAGAAAGCATATATGATAGATTTAGAATCATTAGTTGTTTCAGATAGATATGTAGATGTCGCAGAATATTATATTTGATGAATTTTCTGGAATAATTTTACTGATGAAAAAACATATAATTATACCCACTTTGTTCAACATATGAACTTTTTTGGTTGTGATGATCCAGCAAAACAGCAATATGTTTTTAT